>NZ_JBHVPH010000003.1:0-181382 GCF_042887425.1 Kitasatospora sp. NPDC057940 | reverse complement strand
GACACCTGATGCCCGGCCCCGCGTCCGTCGTTCATGGGGTTGGGGCAGGGGCAGGGGCAGGGGCAGGGGCAGGGGGCAGGGGGCCGGGCGCTGGGTCAGGGACCGGGCAGGTGCGGTCGCGCTGCGGAGCGCGCGAAGCTCGCCGATACTGAGCCAACGGGCAGTGACGGAACGTCGCGTCGACGCTACGGTCCGACACGCCCGGCCCGCGCCGTCGTGCGCGCGGCGGCCACCGAGCAGGGCCGCCGGAAGCCACGACCGGCGACCACTGGCCCGGCGGCGTACCGACCGCCCGGCCCTGGACGGAGAGACCGGGAATGCTGAACCGACGAGACCTTTTGAAAGCCGCCGCGATAGGCGGCCCGGCGGTCCTCTTCCCCTGGGACCGCGCACCGGGCGGGGCCCGGGTCTCGTCCCCGGCGTTGACGGCCGCTCCGGCCACGCAAGCCGCTCCGGCCGCGCACGCCGCGCCGCCCAGGTCGGAGGCCAAGCGGTCGGCCGCCCGGATCACCCCCTTCGAGCACGCCATGCCGGTGCCCCCCGTGCTGAACCCGGTGTCGCGGACGGACTCCTCGGACCTGTACCGGCTGCGGATGGCCGACACCCAGGCGGAGATCGTCAAGGGGCTGCTGACCACCGTCCGGACCTTCGGCGGCTGCTTCCCCGGTCCGACCATCCGGGCGGTCAGAGGGCGGGAGGTGGTGGTCCAGCAGACCAACGACCTGCGCGTGCACACCTCCGTCCACCTGCACGGCGGCCAGGTGCCCTCGCGCTACGACGGCCTGCCGATGGACCTCCTCCAGCCCGGCGAGACCCGCGAGTACCGCTACCCCAACGACCAGGTGGCCGCCTCGCTCTGGTACCACGACCACGCGCACGAGCTGGAGGCCGAGAACGTCTACCGCGGCCTGGCCGGCGCCTACCTGCTCAGCGACCCGTACGAGAGCGGCCTGCCGCTGCCGAACGGCGAGTTCGACATCCCGCTGCTGATCCGGGACGCCCGGATCGAGACCGACGGCAGGCTGGTCTACACCGACCCGTACGCGTGCCCGCACATGCTCGTCAACGGCAAGGAGCGGCCCTTCTTCCAGGTGGCCGCGCGCAAGTACCGGCTGCGGGTCTTCAACATCTCGCCCAACCGCCATGTGTCGCTGCGCCTCGCCGACGGCCAGCCGTTCGTCCAGATCGCCTCGGACGGCGGACTGCTCGCCGCGCCGGTGACGGTGCGCGAGCTGACCCTGACCGGCGCGGAGCGCGCCGAGATCGTGGTCGACTTCGCCCGCTACCCGGTCGGCGGATCGGTGGTGCTGGAGAACACGGCCGCGCTGGAGAGCGAGCGGACCGAGGTGCTGCGCTTCGACATCACCCGGACGGCCGAGGACCGGAGCCGGATTCCGGACGTCCTGGCCACCCTGCCGCCGATCCCGAAGGCGACGGTGCACCGGGAGTTCGCGCTGACGACCTTCCCGGACGCCAGGATCAACGGGCGCAAGTACGACCCGAAGCGGACCGACGTGCGGACCAGCGTCGGCAGCAGCGAGATCTGGACGATCCGCAACCACCTCACCCGCCCGCCGGCCGGGGTCTTCCACGCCCCCCACTCCTTCCACACCCACCTGGTGCAGTTCCGCGTGCTGGACCGTGACGGGGTGCCGGTCGGCCCGGCCGAGGCCGGGCTGAAGGACACCATCACGGTCCACCCGGGGGAGAGCGTCCGGATCGCCATGACCTGGGGCCAGTACCCGGGCGAGTACGTCTACCACTGCCACCACATGGTGCACTCCTCGCACGGCCAGATGGGCCGGATCGACGTGCTGCCCGCGGGATCGAAGGAGGCCGGCCGGGAGTCGGACGACGCCTTCGCCGACTCGTCCCGGTCCACCGGAGCGTCGCCGGCCGGATCCTCGGCGGTGGGAGCCGGCCGACGGCGGTGGCGACGGCGCAACCGGCACCACCATCACCACCACGCGGGCCACCACCGCCGGCACCGGGGCGTGCGGTGAACCCGGAACCGAACGGCGGGCCGGCCCGGACGAGGGGTCGAGCCCGGCGGACGGCTCCGTGACGGCCCCGGGCGGCGGTCCGCGCTCGCCGTCCCGACGGTTGGCCACACCCGATGTGAACCGGCGAAGCTGAACCGGCGGCGTCCCAGAAGTCCGGGACACCGCCGGCCGCGGTTCCGTCCGTCTTCCAGGTCGAATCCGGCCCGGACGCTCGCCTTCGAAGTGCCGCGGGGCGCAGGCTACTTCCGTGACCGCGTCAGCCCGGGCGCGGCGAGCGGAAGGACGAACATGACGAGCACGCGCGGCCGTATCGCCGCTCTGCTGGGCGCCGTCGCGGTGGCCGCCGGGACCACCCTGGCCAGCCCCGCGGTCGGCTTCGCCGCCACGGCCGGACCGGCCCGCGCCGGCGTCGGCGTCGGCGTCGGCGGGATCACCGGCCAGGCGCCCTGCCCGGACGCACCCGAGTTCACCTGCGGGACCCTCACCGTCCCGTTCGACCACAGCGGCGCCACCCCCGGGACCCTCGACCTCCAGGTCGCCGTCACCGGCAACACCACCGCCCCCAAGGGCGACCTGCTCTTCCTCACCGGCGGCCCCGGCCAGCCCGGCGTCCCGACGATCAAGCGCATGGCGGGCAAGCTGGAACCGGTCCTCAAGGACTACCGCCTGGTGATGTTCGACCAGCGCGGCACCGGCCGGGGCGCGCTCCAGTGCCCGGGCCTCCAGGAGGACATGGGCTCCTCCGACCTCGCCGTGCCGCGCAAGCAGTCGATCGCCGACTGCGCCGCCGCCCTCGGCCCGAACTCCCGCCACTACAGCACCGCGGACACCGTCGCCGACATCGACCTGCTGCGCCGCGCCCTCGGCGACCGGCGCCTCACCCTGGACGGCGTCTCGTACGGCACCATCGTCGCCGAGCGGTACGCGCTCGCCCACCCGTCGCACGTGGCCCGGCTGGTGCTCGACTCGGTGGCGCCGCAACAGGGTTTCGACCCCCTCGACCTGGCCGCGCTGCCCGCCAGCGCCCGGATCCTTCGGGCCGCCTGCCGGGCCACCGGCTGCACCACCGACCCGGCCGCCGACCTCGCGGCCACGGTTCGGCGCTACGGCAACGGGGCGCAGGTCCTGAGTGCGCTCACCGGCTACGAGTTCATCGACCCGGACTACGGCGGGGTCCCGGAGATCCTGCACGAGGCCGCCGCCGGGCAGCCCGCGAAGCTCCAGGACTTCTTCGACCTGGTCCACCAGCAGGTCGACGCCGCCCCGGCCGAGGAGCTCAGCCAGGGGCTGCACTCCGCCGCCCTGTGCGCCGACTCGCGCTTCCCGTGGGGCAGCACCGACACCCCGGTCGAGGGCCGTGCGGCGGCGCTGGAGCGCACCCGGCAGCGGCTGACCGCCGAGCAGACCTGGCCGTACGACCCGGCGACCGCGACCGGGCTCGGCAGCCTCCTGGTCTGCCTCGACTGGCCGCGCGAGCAGGTGCCGCCGGCGCCGTCGGCCCACCGCATGCTGCCGGACGTGCCGGTGCTGCTGCTCGGCGGTGACCGGGACCTGGCGACGCCCTACGAAATGCTGTACGAACAGGCGAAGTTGGCGCACAACCCGGAGATCGTGATCGTGCCCGGGGCGGCGCACTCGGTGCAGAACCGGGCGGCGAACCCGGCCGGACGGCAGGCGGTGTACGACTTCCTGCTGAAGTAGCGGGAGCCGTCGGCGGGCCGTTCCGCAGGGGGACGGAAGGCCCGCCGACGGGCGAGCCGGCAGGGTCGTTCAGGGCCTGCGGCCGTGGAAGGTGCGGCGCAGGTCGCCCACCCAGGCGCCGGGGTTCTCCCAGGGGATGAAGTGGCCGCCGTGGTCGTGGGCGTTGACGTTCACGTGGTTGAACCAGTCGGCCTGCGGGCCGGCCTTGAACGCCCGGACGCGTTCGTCGGCGGTGCGGATGCCGGGCGGGTTCTCGTACGTGACGAGGGTGAGGCCGACCGGGGCCTGCACGACCGGGGTGCGGTCGTGGGCGGGGGTCCAGGGGTAGCGGTTGGCGTTGGCGTAGTAACGCATCGACGTGGCGATGGAGTTGTTCACCCAGTAGATCGTGGCGTGGGTGAGCAGGTCGTCCTTGGTGAAGACGGATTCGAGGTCTCCGCCGTTGTCGCTCCAGGCGTTCCAGCGCTCCAGCAGCCAGGCGAGCAGCCCGGCGGGCGAGTCGCTCAGCCCGTGGGCCAGGGTGGCGCCGTCGAGCGTGTGCACGGCGAGGTGGGAGGCGAAGCGGTGGTCCAGCTCGACGGTGCGGGCGCGGACGTCGGCGGGCTGGTCGTCGGTGAGGGGCCGGTTCCGGGCGAAGTCCCAGGCGCGGGGGCCGGTGAAGAAGTCGAGCGGCAGCCCGGAGCCGATGTGGATGCCGTACAGCTCGTCGGCGTACTTGTGGCCGAGCTGGCTGGAGACGATCCCGCCGATGTCGCAGCCCCCGGCGGCGTACTTCTGGTATCCCAGGGTCTCGGTCATCAGGGTGTGCCAGAGGTCGGAGACCTTCCAGAAGTTGACGTCCGGAAAGCCGGTGAGCGGGCCGGGGAAGCCGAAGCCGGGCAGGGACGGGACGATGACGTCGAACGCGTCGGCGGGGTCGCCGCCGAACGCGGCCGGGTCGGCGAGCGGGTCGATCACCTTCGACCAGTGCCAGAACGTCCACGGCCAGCCGTGGGTGAGGATCAACGGGATCGGGCGGGGGCCGCGGCCGGGCTTGCGCATGAAGTGCACCGGGACGCCGCCGACGCTCACCCGGTAGTGCTCGTGGACGTTGATGGCGGCCTCGGCCTTGCGCCAGTCGTAGCCGTCCCGCCAGTAGGCGACCAGTTCACGGAGGTAGCCGGCCGGGACGCCGTAGGACCAGTCCTCGTTCCCCTCGTCCAGCGGGGGGCGGGTCAGTGCGAGACGGGTACGCAGGTCGTCGAGGACCTCGTCGGGCACGTGGATCGGGGTGGGTTGCAGGGGGAAGGCGTGCGGAGCGGTCATGGCGAGGTTCCTTTCCGGAGAGGGGGAAGCGGTGCCGTCGGTGTGTCGGGTGGCCGGGTGGTGAGCCGGGCCGCCTCAAGGGATGCGGGCAGGGCCGCGGCGAGTGCGCGTCGACCGGCCGCCGCGGCCGCCGCCGTACTCCCAGGCTGTGTGGCATCCGGGGGACCTGACTGGGCTCGCCGGATGAACCGCCGTGTCCTGCGGTCCCAAGCCGGTCGGTAGCGGCCGATGCCTGATCCATGACTCCGCTGACCGCACACTCGCTGCCGCTCGCCGCATCCGGGCTGAAGATCGACTGGGTCAGGATGCCGACGTACAACACGATCATGTCGGTGGCCGCCGGCGCAGGGCTGCTCCTGGTGGTGGTGCTGGGGCGCCGGCTCCTGGTCGGCGGGCGCGGCGGTGCTCCCGACGGCTGGGCGCTGGCCTTCGGAGCTCTCGGGTTCACACTCGTCACCACCGGTCTGCACATGACCCTGACCTGGCCGCTGGCCGGGCAGGGCTTCCCGTTCGACAACGTCATCTTCGGCGAGCCCGCGCTGGCCTTCGGCGTCTTCCTGCTCGCGGCCTCGTTCTACCTGTGGAAGCGGGGCGCAGGCCTGCTGGAGGAGGGCGGGGTCGACCGGGTCCGTCTGGTGGCGATGCCGATCTCGGTGTTCGTCTTCGGCATGGGACTCGCCTGCTTCGGGATCGCCGCCGCAGGCTGGAAGTACACTCTCTTCGCCGCCCCGCCGGAGGAGCCCATCTCGGGGGAGTTCGCGGACTGGCCGTGGTTGGAGGCGAGTTTCATGTCCGGGCTGTACGTCCTGGTCGGGATCGGGGCGCTGCTGTTCCCGTTCGCGCTGCGCAGGCCCCGGACCTGGACGAGCCCGGTCATCGGGGTGGTGTGGGGGCTGGCCGGGCTGGCCTTCCTGGTCTTCGGCGGGCTGAACTACTTCACCCACATCGGGCTCATCGTCAACACCATGTGACACTGGCGAGCCGCCCCGACCTGTCCGACCTGCCTCGCCCACGCTGGATGGGTAGTTCCGAAGTCCGCCCGGTTCGGCCCGGCTGGCCGGGGGGACTTTGCCCAGGTAGTCACCCGCAGGTCTGACGCTCAGACAGCGCGCAGTCGAGGGGCGTCAGGCTGCTCCGGCTCGGCTTCTGCAACGACCGCGAGGGGAACAGGGGCCTCGACGTCGGTACTCTCCTCCACCCGGCGGCTCAGCTTCGATTTGAGGCTGATCAGACCGTTCTTGACGTGTGGTGCGGCCTTCACCACAACAGCCGTCGCCACGATTCCCGCGGCGAGGATCGCCAGGGCCGCCTTGTCCCCGTCGAACAGCACGGCGTGCGTGTTGAGCGCGTTGTCGTCATCCCGTACCAGCGGACTCTTTCCGCCTGGAGTGCTGGACTGCGAGAAGTGTGTGCCGGAGGGACGCTGCGTCAGCATCAGCTCCCAGGTTGAGTCGCCCCAGGTGAGTTCCATGGCGCAACTGTAGGGGGTGGCGAGGTGTGACGCGGCTCGGAAAGCAATGTTCTCCGCCTTGGTGGGCGGGCGAGGCCCAGGGACCTTGACACACTTCCGGCCAAGGCCCTCGGGCCCGGAGGGCCTGTCGACTTGCGGTTGAGAACCACGTCGAGAACTACCGCGATCCCGTCGAGCCGATGGTGTCGAGTTCGGCGACGGCGTCGGCGGGGAGCACCAGGTCGGCCGCGGCGATGTTCTCGCGCAGGTGGGCGACGGAGGAGGTGCCGGGGATCAGGACGGTGGTGGCCGAGCGCTGCAACAGCCAGGCCAGTGCGACCTGTTGCGGGGAGGCGTCGAGGCGCGTCGCGACATCGTTGAGCGTCTGGGACTGGAGCGGGCTGAAGCCGCCCAGGGGGAAGAACGAGGCGAAGGCGATGTTCTGGGCCGCGCAGCGGTCCACGAGTGTGTCGTCCTGCCGGTTGGCCAGGTTGTAGAGGTTCTGCACGGTGACGACCGGGGCGATGGCCTGCGCCTCGGTGAGCTGGGCGTCGGAGACGCCGCTGATGCCCAGGTGGCGGATCAGCCCCTGACGGCGCAGGTCGGCCAAGGCGCCGAACTGCTCGGCGACGGGCGCATCGGAGATGTTCTCCACCGAGTCCAGGCGCAGGTTGACGACGTCCATGGCCTCCAGGCCGAGGTGCCGGAGGTTGTCGTGGACCTGGGCCTTGAGGTCTGCGGGCTCCTGCGAGGGGATCCAGTCGCCGGTCTCGTTGCGGCGGGCGCCGACCTTGGTGACGATGTGCAGTCCGGCCGGGTAGGGGTGCAGGGCTTCCTTGATGAGTTCGTTGACGACGAACGGCCCGTAGTAGTCGCTGGTATCGATGTGGGTGATGCCCAGCTCGACGGCTTCGCGCAGGACCGCCAGGGCCTGGTCGCGGTCCCTGGGGGGACCGAAGACGCCGGGGCCGGCCAGCTGCATGGCGCCGTAGCCCATCCGGCTGAGGGTGAGGTCGGGAGCCAGGGTGAGGGTGCCGCCGGGGGCGCTGGTGGTCATGTCGTGCCTTTCGCCGGTTCCGCTGGGGCCGGGGGCGATGAATCGGATGCTCGCGGACAGCCCGGCGTGCTTCCTAACTCTGG
The DNA here is from genome assembly GCF_042887425.1 of Kitasatospora sp. NPDC057940. NCBI lineage: Bacteria > Bacillati > Actinomycetota > Actinomycetes > Kitasatosporales > Streptomycetaceae > Kitasatospora > Kitasatospora sp. NPDC057940. The sequence goes on along the minus strand of NZ_JBHVPH010000003.1, from coordinate 173,783 downwards.
GGGAGCGGGGGTGGGCGGCGCAGTACCCCGGTGTTCCTGGGCGTGGCAGGGGGTGGCGGGGCTCGGCAGGGTGTTGGCAGGGCGTGGCGGGGACACCCATCCGTGGGAGACGTGGGCCCGGCGGCCCGATGTCACCCGTGCGGGCGATCGCCGCTCGGCGCGCGTCGGCTGTGGCCGGCCGGCCTCCGGGGGCAGGCACCACTCCGTATGAGCTGCGCTTTCCCGGCACCGGCGCCGGAACGAGGGGAAGCGGGCGGTCCTGCCGAGCGGAGCGCGATGGGCGTCGGTGGGCTACGAAGGGACGGAAGGAGCGTCCGGGCCGGCGGGTCTGCCCGACTTCCCCTCCCCTTCCCCCGGCTCCTGATGAGGAGAGTTCCATGCCCGGCCACACGCTCAAGGACAAGGTCGTCGTCATCGGGGGCGCCTCGAAGAACCTCGGCAGCCTCATCGCCAAGGAGTGCGCCCGGGACGGCGCCAGGATCGTTGTGCACTACAACAGCGATTCCTCCCGCGACAAGGCCGAGCAGACGGCCGCCGACGTGAAGAAGCTCGGCGGCGACGCCGTCGTCCATCAGGGCGACCTGAGCAGGGTCGCCGAGGTGGAGACGCTCTTCGACGCCGCGGTGAGCGCCTTCGGCAAGGTCGATTGCATGGTCAACACGGCCGGCATGGTCATCAAGAAGCCCATGACGGAGACCACGGAGGAAGAGTTCGACAGGATGTTCGCCGTCAACACCAAGGCGGCGTACTTCATGATGCGCGAGGCGGCCAAGCGCCTGGAGGACGGCGGGAAGATCGTCACGATCGTGACCTCGCTGCTGGCCGCCTACACCGGCCTGTACTCCGTCTACGCGGGCAGCAAGTCACCCGTCGAGCACTTCACCCGCGCCCTGTCCAGGGAACTGTTCGGCCGCAACATCTCCGTCAACAACGTCGCGCCCGGCCCGATGGACACCTCGTTCTTCTACCCGGCCGAGACCGACGACTCCGTCGCCTACCACAAGTCGTCCTCCATGAACGGGGAGCTCACCAGCATCGAGGACATCGCCCCGCTGGTGAAGTTCCTGCTCACCGACGGCTGGTGGATCAACGGGCAGACCGTGTTCGCCAACGGCGGTTACACCACCCGCTGATCCGTCAGGACCCTCGCCGACTGCCCTCGAACGACGCAGGCCACGCCCTTCCGGGCGTGGCCTGCGTCGTTCGGTCCGAGGCCCCGGGCCTGCCCGGCGGCGCACCCTGCGGTTCAGCGAAGGCCGGTGAACAGGTCCTTCTCGGGCAGCGCCGCGCCGGTGGTGTCGTGGACCCGGACGAACGTCTCCACGCCCATCAGTTCGGTGAACCGCTCGCGGCCCATCTTCAGGAAGAAGATGTTCTCGCCCTGGCTGGCGTGCGCGAGCAGCGCGTCGTACTTCTGCCCGCCGAAGGCGGTGGCGTCCACCCAGGTGGTGATCTCCTCGTCGGGCAGCCCGATCGGGGGCAGCTCCACGGCCTCCCCGGTGGGCTCCGGGTTGTCCCCGTCGCCCCCGTCGTTCCCGTCGGTGCCGAACTCGCGCATGAGCTCGCCGAAGCGCTGCATCATCGAGAGCGGCGCCGTGGTCCAGTACACCTTGGGCGTCAGGGCGGCCTGGGTGAGGGCGGCCATGGTGATGCGGTTGGCCTGGATGTGGTCGGGGTGGCCGTAGAAGCCGTTCTCGTCGTAGGTCACGACGACGTCGGGCCGGTAGTGAAGCATCAGGTCGGCGAGCCGGGCGGCGCCGTCGGCGACGGGGGTGCTCCAGAACGATCCCGGGGCGTCGTTTGCGGGCCAGCCCATCATCCCGGAGTCGCCGTAGTTGAGCAGTTCGAGGTGGTCGACCCCGAGGATCCGGCAGCTGGCTTCGAGTTCCTGGCGGCGCAGTTCGGCGACGGCGGCGGGGTCGTGGCCCTCCTCGCCCGGCTTGGCGCCGCCGGGGCCGTCGCCGCAGGCGCCGTCGGTACAGGTGACGAGGACGGTGCGGATGCCCTCGGCGGCGTAGCGGGCGAGGACGCCGCCGGTCGAGGTGGCCTCGTCGTCGGGGTGGGCGTGTACTGCCATCAGCGTCAGGGGCCGGTCGGCCATGGGTGTCGTCCTCCGGTCGGTCGGGTGGTTCGTCTCCCAGTCTGCGGCAGCGCCCCGGGCGGCTCGGTCCCGGGGTGTGGTCGAGGCCTTCGGGCAGGTCGGCGGGCAGGTCGGCGGGGTGGTGCCGTCAGCCTCCGGCGCAGCCGCCGTTGCGGCAGTCGCGCCACGGGCCCCAGGCACCGCCCGGGGCCTGCTCGGAGATCTCGGCGGACAAGGAGGGGCCGTTCCACATGTGCGCGACCGCCGTCAGCCTCCCGTCGGCCGACTCGGTGACGGAGGAGGGGGTGGCCACGGCCTCCGACAGCGGACCGGTGCCCAGGTTGGTCCAGGAGCCCCAGACGCCGGGGGTGTTCTGCTCGTTGACGTACAACTGCGGGCTGACCGAGCCCTGGTAGACCTCGAAGAAGGCCAGCGCGCCGTTCGCCCGCTGGAAGGCCACCGGCGCCCCGAAGAACCTCGGCACCAGCCCACCGGTGGGGCCGAAGGGCTCGGGCGCCGACCACGGCCCGTCCGGGCCCGCCTGGTGCAGCCGTACCAGGACCGACGACTGGTACCCGATGGTGAACACCTCCAGGGCGCCGTCGGCGTCCGCGGCGGCGGTGAGCACCTGGTTCCGGTAGTTGAGGCTCATGCCGTTGACCTGGCTCCAGGCTCCGAACGGGCCGCCGGGGGCGGACTGCGTCTGGTACCAGATGGTCCCGCCGGTGCCGTCGGCGGTCGAGAAGACCGAGAACCGCGCCTGGGTGCCGTCGGGACGGGTGACCGTGGTGGACTGCCCCTCGGTGCCCGGGGGCGTGGTGGTGTCCCGGGGCCGGTCCGCCGTCGACGACACGGCCGCCGGGGCCTGTACGGAGGTCGGTGTCCGGGCCTGGGCCCGTGTCTGGGCCTGGGCGGACGGTGCGAGGAGGCCGACTGTGCCGATGAGTGCGGCGCAGACGGTCGCCGCCGCGGTGCATCGCCGTGCGCTCTCGGGCATGGCTGGTCCCTGCCTTCCGATCTGTCTGCGGGGCCCGGCCGGGCAGTGACGCGGGCCGTCGGCCATCCTGCCCGCCGGGGCGACCGGTACGGGCGCCTACGCCCGGAAATGGCCGGAACACACGGGCGGGCCGCCGGGCCTGCGCGAGGCGGCCCGCAGCGCCTGGCGGCGGCGCGTTGCAGCAGGGACCGACCTGAACGGTCGTCAGGAGACCGGGATCGGGTCCTGCCAGATGTCCAGCGGAACGGCGCGGACCGCGCGTCCGTCCGCGTCGAGGATCCGGCCCATCCGCTTCACGGTGCGCAGCGACACGCGGCGCTCGGCCACCCGCAGGTCGGGGAACCTGCGGGCGAGAGCGGTTTCCAGCCGCTGGACGTCGGCGAGGGAACGCTGCCAGACGGAGAGCAGGAGGTTGTGCGGGCCGGTGACGGACACGCACAGCCGGACCTCGGGGAGCCTGGCGAGCTGGGGGCCGACCTCGTCGAGCCGGTCCGGGGGGAGGTCGGCCCGGAAGGTCGCCAGGATCGGCCGGCCGGCGTCGCGGGCGGCGATCTCGCAGCGGAAGCGGATCGCATCGGAGGCGGCCAGCCGGTCGAGGCGCCGGCGCAGCGTGGACGGGCTGAGCCCGGTGGCGGCGGCCAGCTCGGCTTGGCCGAGGCGGCCGTCGACGCCCAGCCTGAGGAGCAACTCCCGCTCTTCTTCGCGGACTTCAGCTCGTACGCCGGACGGCGTCCCGTGGCCCGCCGGGTGGTCGTCGTGCAGTTCCACGCGCTGGGCCGGGTCCAGCGAGTCCAATCGCCAGCGGATCCCCTCGGCGTAGAAGCCGGTCGCCAGGTGGACGCGGACGGCGTCGACCCCGGGGAGTCGGCCGAGCCGTTCGGCGGTGTACCGGGAGACCATCGCCAGGTCGGTGAAGGCCACGGTGACGGCGAGGTCGCAGCCCTGGGCGAGGTGTTCGATGCTCATCACGTGCGGGTCCTCGGCCAGTTCGTCGGCGATCTGCCGGAGCCGGCCGGGAGCGCAGTCGAGGTCGAGGTAGGCGACGCACCCGCGGTCCTCGGGGTGCGGCAGACCGTAGGCGGTCACCCAGGCGATCCCGGCCTGGGAGAGCCGGTGCCAGCGGCGGGCGGCGGTGACCGGGCTGATCCCGAGGGTCTGGCCGAGCAGTGACCAGGGTGCGCGGGGCCGCAGCTGCAGCGCGTTCACCAGGGCGAGGTCCAGCTCGTCCACCGTCACCTCGGCGCCGGTCGCCTCGGTGTCGGTCGTCTCGGTGTCGGTCACATCGGTGTCGGTCACCTCGGCCCCGATCGCCGTCGGCTGCCGGTGGATTCGTTCATCGAAGGGCCTCCTGGTGGCGTGATCCTGCGAAATCGCGGGCAGATCCCGCCGCGAGACCCAGAATCACGGAACAAGATCGCTCTGCACAAGTTCCCGACAAGGTCCCGCCACGCGCGGGATCGACGGAGGTGCCCGTGTCCCTGCACGACGACGCTCTCGCTCTGGCCCCGGACCTGGTCCGGCTGCGCCACGACCTGCACCGGTTCCCCGAGTTGGGCCTGGCCCTCCCGCGCACCCAGGAGCGGGTGCTGCGGGCCCTGGACGGACTGCCGCTGGAGGTGAGCCAGGGCTCCGCGCTGAGTTCGGTCACCGCGGTGCTGCGCGGCGGCCGACCGGGGCCGGCGGTGCTGCTGCGCGGCGACATGGACGGCCTGCCGGTCGCCGAGAAGGCCCCGCTGCCGTTCGCCGCCGACAACGGCGCCATGCACGCCTGCGGACACGACCTGCACACCACCATGCTCGCGGGTGCCGCACACCTGCTGGCCGCACGGCGGGAACAGCTCCACGGCGACGTGGTCTTCATGTTCCAGCCGGGCGAGGAGGGGTGGGACGGAGCCGGGGCCATGCTGGCCGAGGGCGTGCTCGACGCGGCAGGCAGGCGCCCGGTCGCCGCCTACGCCCTGCACGTGTCGTCGGTGATGCGGCACGGGGAGTTCAGCTCCCGGCGCGGGCCGATCATGGCCGCTTCCACCGCGCTGAACGTCACCGTCCACGGCGCGGGCGGCCACGGCTCGGTACCGCACCGGGCCAAGGACCCCATTCCGGCGGCCTGCGAGATGGTCACCGCCCTGCAGACCATGGTGACCCGCCAGTTCGACGTGTTCGATCCGGTGGTGGTCACCGTCGGGCTGATCCAGGCCGGCACCCAGCGCAACATCATCCCCGAGACCGCCTACTTCGAGGCGACCGTGCGCACCTTCTCCGCCGAGGCGCAGTCCAAGGTCGCGGACACCACGGTGGAGCTGGTCAGGGCCATCGCGGCCGCCCACGGCCTGCGGGCCGAGGTCGAGTGCCTTCCCCAGTACCCGGTGACCGTGACCGACGGGGCCGAGACCGACTTCCTGGCGGACACCGTCCGGGAGGCCTTCGGCGAGGAGCGCTTCCAGCCGATGCCGAACCCGATGACCGGGTCGGAGGACTTCTCCCGGGTCCTGGACGCCGTGCCGGGATCGCTCGTGTGGCTCGGCGCCGCCCCGAAGGGGACCGACCCCGACGATCTGCCGGTCAACCACTCGCCCTACGCGGAGTTCGACGACGCGGTGCTCCCCGACGGGGCCGCGCTCTACGCCGAACTCGCCACCCGCCGCCTTGCGGCCTGAACCCGTACCGCCACGGAAGGAACGATCAACCACATGACCGAACCGCGCGACGTGGTCGAGCAACAGCTCGCCGCCTACAACAGCCACGACATCGACGCCTTCGTCGCCACCTACGCCGAGGACATCACGATCCACCGGGCCGACGGCACCCGACTCCAGGGCCGGCAGGCGCTGCGCGACAGGTATTCCGGACAGTTCGCCAAGGGCCGCTGCCGCGCGGAGATCGTGGGACGGCTCAGCGAAGGCGACTGGGTGGTCGACCACGAAGTCGCCCACGGCCTGGCCGACGAGCCGGTCCGCGTCCTGGTGGCCTACCGGGTGCGCGAAGGCCTCATAGACCGCGTCGACTTCCTGAGCTGAACAACGCACGACAGCACAGGCCGTACGGCGGTCGCCGTCGTACGGCCGGTCCGCGCCCCGCCGGAGAACGGTCGTCAGAGGCCGGGGACGGCGTCCTTCGCGACGGTGTGCCAGTTGGTGACGATCGGCTTGTCGACCGGCGTGGTGCCGACGGCGATGCTGACCGGGTTGGGGTCGGCGTTGCCGATGCCCACGATGACGTCGGTGAACTGGATCGACTGGTTGGTGTTGGTGGTCTTCGTCATGATGCCCGCGTACGCGACCTTGGCGCCGCTCAGGGTGATCGGTTCGCCGGTGGACTGCTCGGCGTTGGCGGCCTCGATGCCGCGCGAGCCGAACGCGATGGTGGGGTGGGTCGCGGGGAGCGTGCAGGTGATGCCCGGCTTGGCCTTGGCCGTGATCAGCAGGTAGCCGCCGGCCTGGGATTCGGCCTTGGCGGTCAGGGCCAGGTCGTTGGCGCCGCAGGCCTGGCCGTAGCCGCTCTTGTCGGCGGCGGGGGAGGAGGCCGCGTCGGGCGACTTCGGTGTGGAGGACGACTTCGGGGTGGCGGGCGTCGTGGGCGCGGCGGCGGCCTTCGTCGGCGAGGCCCCAACGGGTGCGGCCCCGGTGGTCGCGGCGGCGGTGGCCGCAGGGCTGGCGGCGGTGGAGCCCGTGTCGCTGTTGTCCGGCCCGCAGGCCGTCGCGGTGGCGGCGAGCGCCGCGACGGCGGCGGCGGTGAGGGCGAGGCGGCGCGTGCGCATGAGGTCTCCCGATGTCGTTCGGCCGGTGAGGTTCACCGGGTGTGATCACCGTAGGCGAGGGTCGTTCACAGGCAGGTGCGGGAAGTATCCCGATCCTGTCCCAGAAGCCGATGGGCTTCGTCCGTCGGACAGTTGACGGCTCGCCCGCACAGGGCCGGAGTATGCCGGCGGTTCCTGCGGCGGTGTCTGCCCGCTGGTCTGCCCCCGCGTCTCTGGGGCCGCACCGATCCTGCTCGGTACGGTGCTGTGACGAGAGGCCCGACCAGGAAGAAGGGGACGTACAGGTGGACTTGACCCCCGACAGGAGCGACCGGGCCTTACGGGGCTCCGCTCTCTTCGGCAGCCCGTCGGGCGGGCGCCCGCGCCGCCGGTTCGCGGTGTGCGGCGCGGTGCTAGCGCTCGCCGTCGCCTCCCTTCAGGAACTCCCCGACGTCGTCCTGGTCGAACTCGGGTTCAACGACATCGGGTGGCTCGGCGCAGGCCCCGGCCTTGTCCCCACGATGAAGCAGTTCATCGACAACGTCCGGGCCGTCAACCCGAACGCGCGCATCGTCGAGGGCAACGTCCCCCAGCGCACCACCCTGGGCAGCGCCAACCCGCAACTGCCGCAGCGCACCACCGACTACGACAACGCCCTGGCCGCGGCGCTGCCCACCCACTCCGCCCGCGTGGAAGGGCTCACCCCCGGGCACCACTACGTCGCCTTCGTGTGCACCTGGAACGCGGCGGGGGAGGGGAAGCCCCGCATCCCCGACGCCGTGGTCGTCCGGTAGCCGTACCGCCCGGGTGGTGTCTGTGGGTGCCCTGCAGCCTCAGACGCCGTCCTTGTGGCCGTTCGCCGCGAGCAGCTGCTCCATGCTCCTGTGGGCGGGGGCGGCCTCCGTGTTGCTGTCGTCGTGGAACAGCCTGAGGTACTGGACGAGGGCGCTCACGCACTTGTCCCGCCCGTCGTACTCCGCGTTGTCGACGAGTCGGCAGTCCTTCGAGACCTCCCTCATCTGCCCGCCGGGAGCGGTGTACACGGGGTGCCAGATCAGCTTCACGTCCGGGTTCAGCCGCTGGACCAGCCGCAGTTCCGGGACCTCCAGCCTGATCAGGATGCTCTCCGGAGCGTAGGCCCGGACGAAGATGTGCACGGGGCCGGTCGCGCGGGACACGAAGGCCTTGGACAGGACGCTCCACATCGGCCCCGTCAGCTTCCAGTCCGGGTGCAGCTCCAGGACGTTGAGCACGCCGCCGATCCGGGTCCGCCCCAGCGGCGTGTGGCCTTTCGCGTACGCGTAGTCGCTGGTCTCGATGCCGCCCGCCCACAGGGCCATGGTGGGCGTCTCGATCTCCAGGTGCTCGGCGATGAGCTTGACGAACTCCTGGTACCAGGAGTTCGACGCCCGGAGCTCGCGCTGCTCCTGGCGGTCCTTCGTCTTCGCCACGGCCTCGTCGTTCAGCGCGCCCTGCGAGTCGACCCCGCCGAGCAGCAGCTGCCAGGCGGCGTCGGCCTGGGGCTGCGGAATGCCCGCGGCCTCCGTCAGCTCCTGGTACGGCCCCCACTCGGGATGCTCGGTGGGCCTCGTGGCGTAGTGCTCGTCCAGGCCGCCCTTCTGGCGCTGCACCTGGCGTGTCACCGCGGCGTTGCCCACCTGCCGCTGGAGCGCGGCCAGGCCCGTGAGGCGCGCCCCGTGCCCGGCGGCGGCCGGCGCCGCCGTCTGCCGCTCCACGGCTCTCCGTGTCTCGCGCACGCCCTCCCCGTCCTTCGGCTGCCCCCGTCGACTCTAGGGGTGGCGGGGCGGTGGGGCGAGGGCCGAAAGGGCAGACCCGGGGCCGTGCGCACCCCCCTCCGGGCTGTCGGAGGCCGCCGGTGGCCGCCCGTGCCGCGCGCCTGGACGACGCCGGGCCGCGTCGTAACCCGGTCGGGGCGGCGGCTGCTCCCGATAATCGGTGAGGCGCAACCGGGCGCCCACGCAGGGCGCAGCCCCCGGGCGGGGGAGTTCCAGAGGAGGTCAGTCCATGAGCGGTACGAAGAGGACCGGGACGACGACGCGGGGCGGCCGGGCCGCCGTGATCGGTGCGCTGGGCCTGGCCTCGGTGGCCCTGGCGGCCGGGCCGGCGTTCGCCAAGGGCGACGTGGAGGTCACGGCTCCGCACACGGCGCGGGTCGGCACGACCTTCACGGTCACGGGGCACGGGGACGACGACGGTGCCGCCTACCTCCAGGTGTGCCTGGAGGGCCGCAGCAGCGGTTCGACGTGGGCCCGGATCATCTGTGGCGCCGTGGTCGAGACGGGCACCGAGGCGGAGGCCACCGCGCACGTCAAGGCCGCACACGGCGGCGTCCTGGAGTACCGCGCGGCGCTGTTCGGCCTGACCGGCCCGGACGACCGCCACCCCGTTCGTGAACGGACCTCCGAGCCGGTGACGGTGGAGGTCCGCTGAGTCCGGCGGCCGAGCGGCCACTTGGGCCGCACCTGGTCCAGGACCGCCCAACTGCTCCGCCTCGGCACGGAAGCGGTCGAGGCGAGGTGCGGTCGCCGCTCGGGATTCGGCAGGCAGGAGGGCGCGGCTGCCGGGGGGACGGAACGATCCGGATCGTCAGCGGGTAGGTGAGTGCTCGTAGCCGTCGAGGATGGACGGATCCTGCAGCGCGGTCCGTAGTTCCTCGCGGTCGCCCGGATCGGTGCCGGCTCGGGCACGCAGGTCCAGCAGGTGCTCCTGGTGCGCGGGAGGCGGCGACTGCGAGTGTGTGGGCCAGCAGGAGGGGGCGAGCCGGCTCGATGCCCTCGCGGCGGCGTACTCGTGCTCCCGCGCCGCGCGCCCCTGCTCATCGCGGTTCGGCGACGAGCAGCGGGCCGCACGGGCGGATGGTGGCGGCGGTGGCGCTCTCCCGGAGGAGGGTGGCGGTGGCGGGCCTGAGCCGCAGGCGGGCGAGGACGGCTGCGGCGACGACGAGCAGCTCGGTCCAGGCGAAGGACTCGCCGACGCACTTGTGCCGGCCCGCGCCGAAGGGGAGGAACAGCCTGGGCGGGGTGCGGTCCGTGGGGTGGCGCCAGCGGTCGGGGTCGAATCGCAGCGGGTCGGGGTGGAGCTTCGGGGAGCGGTGCAGCGCGGTCGGGCTGAAGAGGATCTCCGTCCCCGGGGGCAGGAGGACACCGCCGTACCGGAGCGGTGCCACTGCCCGGCGCATCAGGATCCAGTTGGGGGTGTGGAGGCGGAGGGTCTCGCTGAGCGCGTGGCCTGTGCGCTCCAGGCGCGGCAGGTCGCCAGGGGACACGGCGCCGTCGGCGGCGACGGCGCGCACCTCCTCGCTCAGCTCGTCCTGCAGCTCCTGGTGCCGGGCGAGTTCGTGGAAGAACCAGGCGAGCGTGGTGCCGGTCGTCTCGGTGCCGGCCAGGAGCAGCGAGACCGCTTCGTCCCGGACCTGGGCCGGTGCCATGGCGAGGCCGGTCTCCTTGTCGCGGGTGGTCAGCAGCAGGGACAGCAGCGTGTCGTCCGGGGCCTGCTGCGGGGCGGCGGCCTGGGCGATGATCTCGTCCACGACGGTGCGCAGGTCGCGGACCGCCGTGTCGAAGCGCCGGTTGGCCGGTACGGGCAGCTTTTCCAGCAGCGGTGACGGGTAGAGGGCTCGCTGGACGAATCCGGTGAGGACCACGGGCACGGCCCGGTCGATCCGGGCCTTCTGGGCGTGGCTCAGGCGGGTGGCGAACAGTGCCTCGACCACGATGTCCCGGGCGAGTCGGTGCATCCGAGGCTCGATCGGCGCGGCTTGCCCGGGTTCCCAGCGGGACACCGCCGCCGCTGCCACGCGTGCGGTCAGGGCGGCGTACCGGTGGATGCTGTCGCGGTGGAAGGCCGGTTGGACCAGGCGTCGCTGGCGGAGGTGGAACGCGCCCTCGGCGGTGAACAGGCCGTTGCCCAGCAGGCCGCGGGCCTTGTCGAAGACGAATCCCTTCTCGGTCTTCGCGGCGTCCCGAACGAGCAGCTGGTGGACCAGCTCGGGATCGGTGAGGACGTGGACCGGTCTGCGCCACAGGTGGATCCGCACGACCGGGCCGTGGTCGGCGAGGGACTGGAGGAAGGGCACGGGGCGGGTGAGCAGGGGGAGCAGGTGCCCGAGCAGCGGCAGGTGGCCCGGTGCGCACGGCGCGGTGCCGGGCGGGGTGTCCTCCTCGCGCATCAGTGCCCCGCCGCGGGGGCCGGCACGTCGAACCGGGAGGTGTGGCGGGACCAGTCGATGTGCCCGCGCAGCCACAGCCCGAGGCTGCGGGCGTAGGTCGAGGCCGCGTCGCTGCCGTCCGTGCGGATGGTTCGGCTCAGCTCGATGAACGCGCGCATCTCGGCGTCACGCATGGCGACGGCGGACCGTCGGGCTTCGGCCGGAGAGCAGTGGTGGTGGCGGGCGAGGACCTCGACCAGGTTGTGGCGGCCCTGGCCGCCCGCGGTCTCCTTGGCGTGGGAGTACAGGTCGTTGTCCCAGCTCACCAGGTTCGCCGTGAGGTCCCTGAGCCTGCGCAGCGAAGGCCCGTCCGCCTCCGCGGCCGGGACTTCGTAACCGGCGGCGATGTCGACCAGGGCGAGGCAGGTGTACGTCGCCCCGGCGTGCCTGCGCATGGCGGCGTACTCGGACGGGCCCGGTACGGTGCCCGCCTCGCGGTTGGCGGCCTCCCACACCTGGGCGGAGAGGTAGTCGCGGACCGTGCACTCCCACCGGAACAGCTGTGACGGCGAGGCCTGTGCGGCGACCCGGTCCCGGATCTCCCGCAGGGCCGCCGCGTAGGCGCCGGCCGGTCCGGGCACCTCGTCGCCGGGCGGCTCGGGGTCGATCACCCGGGCGAGGAGAGCGGTCGTGCGGGCCAGCGGCCCGGGGCGGTCGCCGCGTTCGCGGTCCTCGCAGTACCCGTCGTCGAAGGCGAAGAGCCACACGTACCAGTCGGACAGCAGACGCAGCATCTCGGCGGGGACCTCGGGGTTGGTCCGGGCGGCCAGGTGGCCGCTGCGCTGGCGCCCGATCCGGTCGGACTGCCGGAGCCGCCCGTCCAGCAGCCGGTGGCGCGCCAGCCAGTCCAGGCTCTGCCGGTCGGCCTGTTCGGCGTGGGGGTTCGTCAGGGAGGGGAAGGGGCACCACAAGGCGTCCGGGGTGCTGTGTGGTTGCCCGTCGCGGAGATCGGTCATCGTCGTGCCGGCCTTCGTCTGGTGTGGGGTCGCGGCAGGCCTCCGTGCCCCGCGACGATCGCGTGGGGTCGCCTGGCCTGCCTGGGAGGCCGAAACTAGCCCGGCGCGGGGCGGGGGGATGGACTGCGCGCGCATCCGTCCTTGCCTCCCGGCGCACGGCCGGCCGTCTCGCCTCCTCAACAGCGGTGATGTGCTGACCGCTTGAGCTCGCCGTCGTTTGCCGACAGCGATGGCCCGCACGGTCGCACCTCCGCGGGCCCCTCCGGCACCGGGGCGGCGGCGTGCGAATTCCGGTTTCGGATCAGGCTGGTCGATCGGAGGCGTAGCGGGCGAGCATGGTCTCCACCGCCTGCTCGACGGCGTAGCGGATGTCAGGGGCTGCGGGGTTCCAGTCGGTCAGCAGCATGCGGGGCCACAGGACGTAGTTGGCGATCATCCCGAGGAACTGGTTGGCGGCGCTCTCGGCGTCCGGGACGTCGGCGTTGCCGGCCTCGTGCTCCGACTCCAGGTAGTGCTGGACCGAGGCGAAGTAGGGCAGCTTGCCGAGCTGGAACTGCATCCGTCCCAGTTCGGGGAAGCGGGGCAGCTCGGCGATGACGATGCGGAACAGGGCTGTCATGCCGGGCCGGCCGATCAGGTCGGCGTAGCGGTGGCCGATGGAGGTCAGGCCGGAACGCAGGTCTCCGGCCTGAGGTCGTGCGACGGCGCCTGCGGCGTCACGCTGCCAGGACTCGGTGACGATGGCCTCGAAGAGGGCTGCCTTGGTGGGGAACTGCTTGAACAGGGTGGACTTCGAGACTGCCGCACCTTCGGCAATGCGGGCGAGGGAGGTGCCGTCGTAACCGCGGTTCAGGAAGAGGTCCGTGGCCGCGGAGATGATCGCGTCGCGCTTCTGCTGGGCGAGACGGCGGTGATGCGCGGAGAGCTCTGCTGCCATGGGTGCAGTATGCCCTAGCTCCGAGGCGAGTCACTTGACTCGCCACCTTTGGCGCGCCTACGGTGCGATGGAGAGGCGAGTCAACCGACTCGCCTCTGATGGCGGTGCCCGATGTCCCCCTGGTGCCGTGCGATGAGGGAGCAGCCGATGACAGCCGACAGGATCGCTTTGGTGACCGGTGCGAACCGTGGTCTGGGCCGGAGCACGGCTCTTGCGCTGGCGGCGCGCGGGGTGCGGGTCGTGGTCACCCATCGCGGTGATGCGGCCGGGGCCGAGGAGACGGCGCGGCAAGTGCAAGCCGCGGGCGGTACCGCCGCTGTCGCGCGCCTCGACATCAGCGACGTCTCCTCCTTCGGAGCCTTCACTTCCGAACTGAGCGGACTGCTCGAGCGCTGGGGGGCTTCGCGGCTCGATGTCGTGGTCAACAACGCGGGGGTGGGCGTCTTCGGCCCGCTGGAAGCTGTCACGGCCGACGACTTCGACACGGTGTTCGGCACGAACGTGCGGGGCACGTTCTTCCTCGTCCAGTCGCTCGTGCCGCTGCTGGCGCAGGGCGCCCACGTCATCAACGTCTCGTCGTCGTTGACCCGCCACACCAGTCCCGCGACCTCGGTCTACTCCGCCTCGAAGGCCGCCGTCGAGGCGCTGAGCCGCACTCTGGCCGCAGAACTCGGCCCCCGCGGCATCCGGGTCAACTCCATCGCCCCGGGGCCGACCGCCACCGACTTCAACGGCGGTGCCATGCGGGATGACGCCGAGATGCGCCAGGGGCTGGCCGGGCAGACCGCGCTCGGCCGCGTCGGCGAACCCGAGGAGATCGGCGACGCCATCGCCACGCTGGCCTCCGAGGGCCTGCGCTGGGTGACCGCCCAGCGCATCGAGGTCTCCGGCGGCTCCTTCCTCTGACCAACCGGGCGAGCCTGTGCCGGGCCGCGGGCAACGCCTCGGCCGGCACCGCTGGGTGATCGTCTTCTACGGGCGGTCGTGAGCGGACGGTTGCTGCCGCGCATCCGGCATGTCGTCCGGGCGCGGCGCGTTCTGCTCGCGGGCGGCCCGCAGGATCGCACGGCGGATGGGTTCGTAGCCGGTGCACCGGCAGAGGTTGGAGCCGACCAGGGCGTCGACCTTCTCGGGGGAGTCCGCGAGATCGGAGTCGGCCGCCAGGGCGCCGGCGGCGACCATGAGGAACCCCGGGGTACAGAAGCCGCACTGCAGGGCGTGTTCGGCGGAGAACGCCCGCTGGAGGGGGTGGGGATCGCCGCCGGGCCCGGCGAGGCCCTCCACGGTGCCCACCGAACTCCCGTCGCACTGCACGGCGAACACGAGGCAGGAGCGGACCGCCTCGCCGTCCACCAGCACCGTGCACGCCCCGCAGACGCCGTGCTCGCACCCCAGGTGGGTGCCGGTCAGCCGGCAGTCCTCCCGCAGCACGTCGGCGAGGATGCGGCGGGGCTCCACGTCGAGGCGTTGCGTCTCGCCGTTGACGGTCAGGGTGATCCTCATACGCGGTCTCCGTCCGGCTCGGCGCGGCGGGATCGCAGGTCCCGTGCCGCCTGGTGCAGCGTCCTGGCGACCAGCACCGCGACGGCGTGACGCTTGTACTCGACGTCGGCGTACGGCTCCGGCACGGGTGCGGCGTCCTGCTGCGCCGCGATCCCGCCGGCCCGGACGAACGGGTGCCCGTCGGGCAGCCGGTGTCCGTCGGTGGGTGCCCAGGCCTCGGCGCCGGTCAGCGCCTGCTCGGCAGCGCGGGCCCGCACCGGCCGGTCGGCGCAGTTGGCCAGCCCGATCCGGGCCTCGGAGACCACCCCGTCCCGCACCGTCAGGGCGGCGGCGACCGCGACCTGGGAGAAGCAGAAGTGCGTACGGCGGTGCTCGGTGAAGCCGACCCCGGTGTCCTCGCCGAGCAGCGGGAAGGCCACCGAGGTGAGCAGTTCGTCCGGTCGGCGCGCGGTCAGGTGCGGCCCCCGGAAGTAGTCCCGGGCCGCGACCGTGCGCGTGCCCCGCGGGCCGGACAGCTCGACGTCGGCGTCCAGGGCGGCGCCCACGGCGCACCACTCGGAGGCGGGGTGCGCCCAGGCGAAGCTGCCCGCCATCGTGCCGCGCGAGCGGATGGGAGGGTGGGCGATGTGGACCGCCGCGCGGGCGAACAGCGCACCGAGCGGGCCGGGGACGGCCTGTGCCGATTCGAACGCGCGGTGCCGTACCAGGGCGCCGATCCGCAGCGTGCCGCCGTCCGGGTCGATTTGGTCGAGTCCCGGGAGCCGGTTGATGTCCACCACCAGCCCGGGGCGCACGCGGTGCAGCCGCATGTCGAGGATCAGGCTCTGCCCGCCGGCGAGCACCTGGGCCGTCCTGTCCGCGGAGCCGAGCGCCTCGACGGCCTCGGCCACCGTGCGCGGTACGGCGTAGTCGAAGGCGGCGGGCTTCACCGGGCCGCCTCCGCAAGCTTCGGGGCACGGGCCGCCCGCCAGACCGCGTCCGGGGTGAGCGGCATCTGCAACAGGTCGGGGTCGGCGATCCGCAGGGCGTCGGCCACGGCGTTGACGACCGCGGCCGGAGTACCGATGCAGCCCGACTCGCCCGCGCCCTTGGCACCCAGCGGCGTGCCCGTGCCCGGGGTGCAGGTGTCCCTGACCTCGATGGACGGCACTTCGGTGAAGGTCGGCAGCAGGTAGTCCAGCAGCCCGGTGGCCAACAGCGGTACGCCGTCGTCCCGGTAGGGGATCCCCTCGTACAGGGCCTGGCCGATGCCCTGCACCGCCGACCCGAAGGCCTGCCCGCGCACGATCACCGGATCGAGCTGCACGCCGCAGTCGTCCACGGCCACCACCCGCAGCAGCCGTACGGTGCCCAGCTCGGGATCGACCTCGGCCACCACCGCGTGGGCGCCGAAGGGGAAGGCCATGCCCGCCTCGAACCGGTCGTCCACCCGCAGCGGCCCGGTCGCCCGCACCAGCTCGGCCAGCCCGATCGCCGGTGAGCCGCCACGGGCGAGGCGCGCGGCGCCGTCGGACCAGTCCACGGCCTCGGCGGGAACGCCCCACAGCCGCGCGGCCCGCTCCCGCGCCTCGTCGAGCAGCAACTGCGCGGCGTGCCGCAGCATCGCGCCGGCGACCTGGGCGGAGCGGCTGCCGAAGGAGCCCATTCCCTCGGGCTGCTCGTCGGTGTCCCCCTCGACCAGCCGGACCCGGCCCGCGTCCACGCCCAGGGCCTCGGCCACCAGCGCGGGGAAGACCGTCTCGTGCCCCTGGCCGGCGGAGGCCGCGCCGCAGCGGGCGAGGACCGCGCCGTCCGCCGTGGCCTCGACGCCGCCGAACTCGTGGAGCCCGCCCGGCTCCCCGCCGGAGCGTTCCACGTAGCAGGACAGGCCGATGCCCAGCGGCAGGGCGTCAGGGTCCGTTCGGCGCCGGGCCTGCTCGGCCCGCCAACCGTCGTAGTCCAGGGTCTCCAGCGCCAGGTCCAGCGCGGCGGCGTAGTTCCCGCTGTCGTAGCACCGGCCGGTGGGCGTCCGGTACGGGAACCGGTGCGGCGGGATGAGGTTGCGACGCCGCAACTCGGCCGGATCCATGGCGAGTTCACGAGCCAGCAGGTCCATGGCCCGCTCCAGCGCGATCGCCGCCTCCGGCCGTCCGGCACCGCGGTACGGGTACGTCACCATCGTGTTGGTCAGCACCGAGCGGACGGTCGCGTGCACCTGCGGGGTCGCGTACGGGCCGGTGGCCATCCGGGCGGTCTGCATCGGCAGCCCGGCCCCGAGGTGGGGGTAGGCGCCCACGTCGGCGTCGACCTCCAACTCGTAGGCGAGCAGCCGTCCTTCGGCGTCGGCGGCGAGCCGCACCCGCTGGTCCTGCCCCCGGCCCCGGGGCGCGGCCGTCATCGACTCCAGCCGGTCCTCGATCCACCGCACCGGCCGGCCCAGCCGCACCGCCAGGTGGGCGACCACGACGAACTCCGGCCACGCCGCGCTCTTCGACCCGAACGCCCCGCCGGTGTCCGGGACCACCACCCGCACCCGGTCGACCGGCCACCCCAGCAGCGCCGCCAGTTCACGCCGCAGCCGGTGCGGCATCTGGTGCCCCGACCAGACCGTCAGCCGGTCCCCTTCGGGCACGGCGAGGATCGTCCGGCACTCCATCGGGGACGGCAGCAGGAGCTGCTGGCGGTAGCGGCCCTCCACCACCACCGAGGCCCGCCGCCACACCGACTCGTCGATCGGCTGACCGGCCTCCCCACGGAAGACGGTGTTGCTCAGACCGTCGAACAACCGGACCGAGTCCGCCGCCGCCGCGCCCGCAGTGACTGCTGCGGGCAGCGGGTCGACCCGGACGGACACCGCCGCCGCCCCGTCCTCGGCCCGGTAGCGATCCTCGCCCAGTACCACCGCCACCGCCTCGCCCACGTACCGCACCCGGTCCCTCGCCAGCGCCGGCCACTCCCGGCCCGCCACGGCCTCCTCCGAGGACAGCCCGGCCAACAAGGTGTACGGCACCGACGGAAGCCCCTGGAAGCCGGAGGCCGCCGTCCCGGCCGGGCCCGGCTCCGACAGATCCGCGCCGGACCAGGCCCCCACCACCCCCGGCACCTCCCGGGCGGCAGCGCAGTCCACCCCGCGCAGCACACCGTGGGCCACGCCGCTGCGCACGAACGCCGCGTCCAGGCAACCGGGCACCTCGATGTCGGCGACGAAGCGGCCCCGGCCGGTGAGCAGCCGTTCGTCCTCGCGCCTGGACCACTGCTCCACGCCTGCACCTCCGTGACTCGTACCGCTCACAGGGGAGTTGGCCACCGCGCCCCGGTGTGCGGGCGCCAACGGCCGTACCCGCTCGGGCGTACATGGGGAGCCCCACCGTACGGGCAGCCCACCCTGGTGCGCGGGCAACACGCGGACCGGTCCCTACCCGCTCCCGGTCGACGGGAACCCCACGGCCCTGCCCACGGGCGCGTTCGCTTCCGGGACCGTGTCCACGGCGGGCGACTCCGAGGGCCGGCAGGGCGAAGTCGCCACCCCCGGATCAAAGCCCCGCGCCTTGTACAGCGGTGATGGGCGGATGCGCAGTGGCTCCACGCGTGCGAGGCTTCGCTTCGCCGATGCCCGGTTCGGCGCCCGCCCGACTACCGCACAGGAGCAGTGCCCGCATGCCACCGTCGACACCGAACGACAGTCCTCGACCCGCGACGGGCACCTGGGCGCAGGTCCACGCCGAACGGGCGGCCCTGGCCGCCGACCTGGCGGGACTGGACGAGGGGCAGTGGGCCACCCGCTCCCTCTGCGACCGGTTCACCGTCCGCGAGGTGCTCGCGCACATGACCGCCGGGGCGAGCCTCGGCCCGGTGCGGTGGATGGCGGGTGTGATCCGCTGCCGCTTCGACTTCGACCGGCAGGTCGCCCTGCGGCTGGCCGAGCACATGGGCGCCGCTCCGACCGAGACGCTCGCGCGGTTCCGCCAGGTGATCACCAGTACGACCAAGCCGCCCCTGCCGAAAGTGGCGATGCTCGGGGAGACCGTCGTGCACGCGGAGGACATCCGCCGACCGCTCGGCATCGAGCGGGACTACCCGGTGGACGTCCTGACCGCCCTGGCCGCCTACTACCAGGGCTCCGACCTGCCCGTCCTCTCCAAGAAGCGTGCCGCCGGCCTGCGGCTGGCGGCCACCGACGGCCCCTTCGTCGCCGGTGACGGCCCACGGGTGTCCGGCACCACCCTGGCCCTGGTCATGGCGATGGCCGGCCGCGCGCCCTACTGCGACCAGCTCGACGGCGAAGGGGTCGTCGTCCTGCGCGAGCGCCAGGCGATGGCCTGAGGCCGCACCTTCTGCCGTCACGGCGTGTTCCGTGATCAATCAGTGTTCGGACGTCCAGCGTTTCACCCGCTGGACAGTGCCGACGTAGTGCCGGGTGGGAAGGCGTTCTGGCTCCGAGTCGGTAGCCCGGGACGGAGAGACGGTTCCGTCGGAGGTGGTCACGTCCCGGCCGCGGTCAGGGACCGGGCCGGGCGATCTCCGTCTTCGTCTTCTGCCTCCTCGCCGGCTACGGGATGATGACGCCTGCGTTGGCGGTGGAGGGCAGCAGGCCGGCGGTGCCGGCGAAGGCGGCGGTGTAGCCGTCGTTGGCGAGGATCAGCGGGAAGGTGATCGCCTCGGAAAGCTGGGCGGTGCCTTCGGCGTTGGTGATGGCGGTGCCCAGGGCCCGGTTGCCGGTGCTGAAGGTGATGGTCTGGCCGGGCACCGGCAGTCCGGTGACGAGGTCGACCAGGGTGGCGTTGAGGAACGGGTAGAACACGTGCGGCGGGAACAGCTTGGCCAGCGCTGGGGTCGCGGTCAGCGAGGTGGCGTCGGCCACGTAGGTGAAGCCGTTGACCAGACTGGCGGTGCCACTGGGGGTGGCGACGGTGACGGTGGCCGGTCCGGCCGCCCCGGGCGGGGTGGTGGCGGTGATCTGCGTGCCCGCGGCATTGACGATGACGTTGGTGGCGGGGTTGCCGCCGATGGTGACGCTGGCGCCGGTCAGGTTGGTGCCGGTGATGGTCACCACGGTGCCGCCGGCGGTGGATCCGTGGTTGGGACTGATGCCGCTCAGCGTGGGCGCGCCCTGAAAGACGCTGACGCTGTTCGACCCGAAGTTGGCGACATAGACCTTGCCGTTGGGGGCGACCGCCACGTCGATCGGCTCGGTGCCGACGGGGATGGCGGCGCCCACCACGGTGTTGGTGCTGGTGTCGATCACCGTCACGTTGTTGGCCCCGAGGTTGGCCGTGTAGACGATGCCGTTGGGGGCGGCCGCGATTCCCCAAGGGCTGGAGCCGACGGGGATGCTGGGGACCAGGACGGTGTTGGTGGTGGTGTCGATGACCGTCACGTTGCTGGATGCGATGTTGGCGACGTAGGCGTTGCCGTTGGGGGCGATCGCGATGAAGTTCGGCTGGGTGCCGACGGGGATGGCGGCGCCCACCACGGTGTTGGTGGCGGTGTCGATCACCGTGACGTTGTTCGACCCTCGGTTGGCGACGTAGGCGTTGCCGTTGGGTGCGACGGCCATTCCGACCGGGTTGGAGCCGACGGCGATGGGCCCGCCCGTAACGGTGTTGGTGGTGGTGTTGATCAGGGACACGCTGTTCGCGAAGAACTGGCTGACATAGACGTTGCCGCTGGGAACGACCACCGCCGCGGCCGGACCGCCGGACAGCGGGATCGGGGCGCCCACGAGGGTGTTGGTGGCGGTGTTCAGCACCGACACGTTGGCCGAGCCGTTGTTGGGGATGTAGGCGTTGCCGTTGGGGGCGGCGGTCAGCCAGCTCGGGGTGGTGCCGCCTTCGGGGATGCTCGCGATGGTGACGGTGTCGGTGCTGGTGTCGATCAGCGTCACACTGTTCGAGCCGCTGTTGGTGACGTAGAGGTCACCGCCGGGGGTGAACGCCAGCCCGACAGGACTGGTGCCGACAGCGATCGTAGGGTCTTCGGGGCCTGCCGCCGCCACCTGGCCGGTGGCGGCGTGGCCGACAGGGCTGGGGATCGGCAGCAGTTCCTGCGCTGCTATCTGAACGTCCGTACTCATGCGGACCCCTTCGGTGGGGGCTGCCCTCGTCCCGTCGAGCCGTCGGGTGGAAATCGCCCAGGACCGCAGATCCCGCCCTGGGGCACATCGACGACTGACCGCACACTGGGCATAGCCACGGGCCGCTCACCCTGAGGAGGGATAGGCAGCCCGGCGGTTGAATTGACCCTTTCATCCCCGCAACGCCGTTGGGTGAAACGCCACTTCGTACCGAAAGCGCGGCATTCTCACAGAAACCATCGGCCTGATCCTCGCTTTGACCGTCACCGCTGCGAGCCAGCCCGAGAACGTCCGTTTGAGTTCATTTGTGACCGAACTTCACCGGGCGCTGGAGGTGGCCTCTGGCGAACTTCTCGCCCAGCGAGGGCGTTCTGCGAACCTTTGTCGGATTTCAGCTTGAGTTGGGGGGCGGGTAGCGCCACTGGCAGCCGGTACGGGCCTGGCAAAGGATCGCCCGGGTAGGCCCTGCCCTCGCCCGTGCCCACAGCGGGCCGCATCCCCGATGGACGTCAACCCTCGTAAGCATAAGGTGAGTTCGAAACAACAGATGAAACAATCAGACTTTCACAGGAATCCCTCTCGGTGGCAACCACTGAACTCCGGCGCGGTCATGAGCCAGGACACAGGATTTGGAACCAGTAGGACCAGGCGAGCTGGCGTCTTCTGATCAGCGGTGCGTGATTGTTGGCACCGGGTGGTCACGCTTCTTGCGACCAGTCGTGAGATGTGTCCGCTCCGCCGGCCGCGCGTTGCCGTACCCGGTGACGCTGGAGGTCGACCTCGGCTACCTTCACCGTGATCAGCTCGCCTTCATCGACAAGCAGATCCGGAGTCTCGGCCGGTTCGCCGGTCAGCTCGGAGAGGTGAGGGAATCCCGCAACGTCGATCTCCTGGCCGACCTCGAACAGCTCGGATGGATGCTCCATCCGACGCATCGACGCCTCCTGTCGAGGAATCCGACCGACCTCGGCCGGGCCGTCCCGTTCAGCCCGGCAGCCGCAGGCGGAACAGCGCCCCGCCGCCGGGGGCGGCCTCGGCGGTCAGGGTGGCGCCGTGCGCGTGGGCGATCTGCCGCGCCATGGCGAGCCCGAGTCCGGAGCCGGGCAGGGCGCGGGCGGCGGAGGCCCGGTAGAAGCGGTCGAAGACGTACGGCAGGTCCTCGGGTGAGATGCCGGGGCCGTGGTCGCGGACGGTCAGTTCCAGCCCGGCGGTGAGCCGGACCTCGACCGTGGCGCCCGGCGGGCTGAACTTGGCCGCGTTGTCGAGGAGGTTGGAGACCAGCCGGGCCAGCCGGGCCGGCACGCCGGGGACGGTGCGCTCGGCGGAGCCATGGCCCGCGGCGCCGTCCGCGTCGTTGTCCAGGGCGAAGGCGATCGCCGGCCAGTGGCCGCGCGCGGTGTCGACGCAGTGCTCGACGAGCCGGCCGACCGCGACCTGTTCCAGCAGCGGCTGCGGCTCCTCGTCGCGGGCCAGCTCGATGAGGTCGTTCACCATCCCGGTCACCTCGCGCAGCTGGCGGTGCAGCGCGGCCGCCGCCCGCTCCCGCTGGCCCTCGGTCAACCGGTCGGCGCGGGCGAGCAGTTCGGCGTTGGTGCGCAGCGCCGTCAGCGGGGTGCGCAGCTCGTGCGAGGCGTCGGCGACGAGCCGGCGCTGGGCGGCCACGGACTGCTCCAGTTCGCCCAGCATGGTGTTGAAACTGCCCGCCAGCCTGGTCAGTTCGTCCTCCCGGCGCCCGGGCGGCAGCTCGATCCGCAGCCCCGCGTCCCGGGTGTCGGCGATCCGCTCGGCGGTGCGGGTCAGCCGGGCGACCGGGGCGAGGGCGGTGCGGGCCACGGCGCGCCCGAGTACGGCGGCCAGCAGCAGGCCCGCCGCCGCGACGGCCGCCATCAGCGCGCCGGCCTGCCGCACCCCCTCCTGGACGCTGTCGGCGCGCAGCGCGACCTGGACGGCCTGCCGGGTGCCCGGCGGCGCCGCGATCATCGGGGTGGTGAGCATCCGGGCCGGGTGGCCGCCGATGGTGAGGTCGGTGAAGTAGCCGGCCCGCTGCCGGTTCGCGACCTGGCGGGTGTCCGGTGTGACGGGCAGCAGGTACTGCTCGGTCGGCGCCTTGCCGGGGTCGGCGGAGACGATCTGCGCGCACGCCGGGGCGGCCAGGAAGTTGCACTCGCCGTAGACGACCTGCGGCCCCTGGTCGCGGTGCTGCTGCTGCACCAGGGTCGCCTGCTGGGTGAGGTGCTGGTCGAGCTGGTGGTTGAGCTCGTAGCGGACGATGCTGAACGCGGCCGCGCTGATCCCGAGCGCCACCACGGCGACCGCGGCCGTGCAGGCGAGGGCCAGTCGGGTGCGCAACGGGCGCCGGCGCCGCCAGCGCGCGTGCGCCCTCAAGCCCGGTCCAGCCGGTAGCCGACCCCGTGCACCGTGTGCACCAGCCGGGGTTCGCCGCCGGCCTCCAGCTTGCGGCGCAGGTAACCGACGTAGACGGCGAGGGAGTTGGAGTCGGGGCCGAAGTCGGCGCCCCACACCCGCTCCATGATCACCTCGCGCGGGAGCACCTGGCCGGGGTGGCGCAGCAGCACCTCCAGCAGCGCGAACTCGGTGCGCGAGAACTCCACCGGCCGCCCGGCCCTGCTCCCGGTCCGGGTGGCCGGGTCGACCTCCAGGTCGGCGAAGCGGTAGCCGGGCTCCTCGGCGGCCGGGGCGCTGCGCCGCAGCAGGGCGCGCAGCCGGGCGGTCAGCTCGTCCAGGGCGAACGGCTTGATCAGGTAGTCGTCGGCCCCCGCGTCGAGGCCGTCGACGCGGTCGCTCACCGAGTCGCGCGCGGTCAGCACCAGGATCGGGAGCCGGTCGCCCAGGGCCCGCAGCCGGCGGCAGACGGCCAGCCCGTCGAGGACGGGCATCATCAGGTCGAGGACCATCGCGTCGGGCTGCCAGCCGGCCACCTCGCTCAGCGCCGCCAGCCCGTCGGCGGCGCCGCGCACCTGATAGCCCTCGACGGCCAGCCCGTCCTCGACGGCGGCCCGCACCTCCGGATCGTCGTCGACGACCAGCACTCTCTGCCCGTTGCTCATGCGGACAACCCTCTCAGAACGAATCTGAGAAGCCTCTTAGCTCGTCCGTCGCCCATGCCGACGACCCCCGCCAAGCGGCTCTGAGAAGTCTCTTAGGCCGCCTCAGCAAGCTCGACGGCATGCGGACAGAACACGGCAACCACGGCACCCACGCCAACCACGATCCGGCCCGCCCCCTGTCGGTGGTGATCGGCGCCGGCGGCACCGGCGGACACATCTACCCGGGCCTCGCACTGGCCGAGGCGCTGCGCAGAGCCGACCCGCGGGCCGTGATCTCCTTCGTCGGCACCGAACGCGGGCTGGAGACCACCCTCATCCCGCAGGCCGGCTACCGGCTGCACACCGTCGACATGATCCCCTTCGACGCCTCCCTCGGCGCGCGCCGCTACCTGCTGCCTGCGGCGCTGCTGCGCTCCGGCCGGGACTGCCGGGAGATCCTGTGGGCCCAGGGCGCGCAGGTCGCGGTCGGCATGGGCGGCTACCCGAGCGCGCCGGTGATCGTCGGCGCCAGGATGGCCGGTCTGCCGAGCGTGGTGCACGAGTCGAACGCGGTGCCCGGGCGGGCCAACCGCTTCGCCGCCCGGCTCACCCCGCACATCGCGCTCGCCTTCGACCGCACCCGCGAGCACCTGCCCGCCGGCCGCTCCGCGCAGACCGTCGGGATGCCGCTGGTCGGCGCCGTCGCCCAGCTCGACCGGGCGGCGCTGCGCGCCGAGGCCCGTCGGCACTTCGCCGTCCCGGACGGCGTCCGGCTGCTGGTCTTCAACGGCGGCAGCCTCGGCGCCGCCCGGCTCACCGAGGCCGCCGTCGAACTGGCCGGACGCTGGCGCCACCGCACCGACCGGCGGCTGCTGATCAAGACCGGCCCGGCCGCGCTGGCACAGGTCCGGGCGGCGCTGGACGGCAACCCGGTGGCGCACGCCGTCGCCTACCTGGACCGGATGGACTTCGCCTACGCGGCCGCCGACCTCATGGTGTGCCGGGCCGGCGCGGCCACCGTCGCCGAACTCTCCAGCCTCCGGATGCCCGCCGTGCTGGTGCCCTACCCGCACGCGCCGCACGACCACCAGACCCACAACGCACGCGTCCTCTCCGACGCGGGCGCCGGCCTGCTGCTGCCGGACGGCGAGTGCACCGGCGAACGGCTGGCCGCCCTCGTGGAACCCCTGCTCGCCGACCCGGCCCGGCTCGCCGCGATGGCACAGGCCGCCGACCCGGGCGACCACGCGCGCGCCGCCGACCTGCTGGCCGCCAAGGTGCTGCGCGTCATCGGCCGGACCCCGGCGCCCGCGCCGCCCGTCGTCCCGGCCCCCGTCCCCGGCCCCGCCCCGTACGACCGCTGACCGCTCGACCGCTTGACCGCCGACCACCCGCCCCGAACCATCGGAGGACCACCATGAACCACCGCACCGCCCCGACCACCCCCGCCGCCCACCAGGACTGGACCGGCCGGACCGTCCTGGTCACCGGCGCCGAAGGCTTCATCGGCAGCACCCTCGTCGACCTGCTGGTCGCCCGCGGCGCCCGCGTCCGGGCCCTGGTCCACTACAAGCCGTACGCCGAGCGCGGATACCTCGCCCACTACCTGGCCGACCCCGACAGCCCCGTCGAGATGCTCGCCGGCGACGTCCGCGACGCCGGCCGGGTCCTGGACGCCGTCGCCGGCTGCGACACCGTCTTCCACCTCGCCGCGCTCATCGGCATCCCCTACAGCTACCAGGCCCCCGAGGCCTACGTGCAGACCAACGTCGTCGGCACCCAGAACGTCGCCGCCGCCTGCCTGCGGCACGGCGCCCGCCTGGTGCACACCTCCACCAGCGAGGTGTACGGGACCGCGATCACCGCACCCATCGACGAGCGCCACCCGCTCCAGCCGCAGTCGCCCTACTCCGCCTCGAAGATCGGCGCGGACATGATGGCACTCTCCTACTGGCACGCCTTCGAACTGCCGGTCGCCGTCGTCCGCCCGTTCAACACCTACGGCCCGCGCCAGTCCGCCCGCGCCGTCATCCCCACCATCCTGGCCCAACTCCACTCCGGCGCACGGGAGATCAGGCTCGGCTCGACCACCCCCACCCGGGACTTCACCTACGCCACCGACACCGCGGAGGGCTTCCTGGCCATCGCCCGCGCCGACCGCACGCTCGGCGAGACCGTCAACCTCGGCACCGGCAGCGAGGTGTCCATCGGCGACCTGGCCAAGGCCCTGATCGTCGCCTCCGGCCGGGACGCCGACATCGTCGTCGACCCGACCCGGCTGCGCCCCGGCGGCAGCGAGGTCGAACGGCTGCTCTCCGACAACCGCAAGGCGCGCGACCTGGCCGGCTGGCAGCCCCAGGTCGGCCTGGACGAGGGCTTGCGCCACACCTCCGACTGGGTCGCCGAACACCTGCACCTCCTCGCCCCGGACCGCTACCAGGTCTGACGCCGCCCCCTCGCGGCCAACCGCCCCATCAGGAAGAGGTCCTGGCGCCGGAGCCCACCCGTCGGCTCCGGCGCCAGGACCCCGATCCGGTCCGACGGGCGCACCCGCCCCCGAAGCCCCCGCATCCGGTGAGCACCGGCGGAAACGGCTGGCCCGACACGTCGGTGACTGCCAGACTCGTCCCGTGCGAGCGATCATCGAGGAGATGGCCAACCGCCTGGCCGAGGTGCCGGGCGTCGTCGGAGTCATGCTCGGCGGCAGCCGGGCCCGCGGAGAGCACCGGCCGGATTCGGACTGGGACCTCGGCGTCTACTACCGTGGCGGGCTCGATCTCGCCGCGTTGCGCGCGCTGGCCGGCCCTGGGGTGGAGGTGGCCGGCCCGGGCGGCTGGGGGCCGTGGGTGAACGGCGGCGCGTGGCTGCACGTCGACGGCGTGGCGGTGGACTGGATCCTGCGGGAGGTGGACCGGGTCGAGCAGGTGTGGGCGGACTGCCGCGAGGGCCGGTACGAAGTCGGCGTGCAGGCGGGACATCCCCTCGGCTTCTGGTCGCCCTGCTACGCGGGCGAGGTGGCGCTCGGCCAGGTCCTTGCCGACCCCGCCCGCGAGCTGACGAACCTCCAGCAGGAGGCCGCGACCTACCCCGAGCCGTTGCGAGAGGCCCTGACGGCGGGAGCCTGGGAAGCGGAATTCCTGGTCGGCGCCGCAGCGAAGGGCGTGGCACGGGCGGACACGCTGTACGTCGCGCTCTGCCTCTCCCGGGCCGTCGGCGTACTCGTGCAAGCGATGTTCGCCGACGACCGGCGCTGGTGCCTCAACGAGAAGGGCGCACTGGCCGTCGCCGAGAAACTTCCGGCCGCGCCAGCCGGCTTCGGCCCGCGAGTCCGCCACCTCTTGGGGGCGCCCGGAGAGAGCGCCGAAGTGCTGACGGCCACCGTGGCCGAGGCACGGCTGCTGGTCGAGGAGACCCTCGCCGCGCTCCGGAGCCACACGGAGTAGCAGCACACACCTTGATCTGGGCGTCTTACTGCTGGCGGCCCGTCAGCGGCCCCGCGCCATCCTGCGAGCAGCGAACCACCGAGCGGTGGAATCAGCCGGTTCGTTCCTTCGGGTTCACCGTGCAGAAGTACACGCGGTTGGCCTGCCTGTCGAAGTAGAAGCTCCCCGTGTACTCGGTCCGCGTGACTGACGTGTCGAAGGCCTCACTGTGGAGCCACGCCGTCGTGTCCCCGACCTCGGCGGCGATCTCCTGCGGGACACCGCACCCGATGCCACCCTCCCGCCACGTCCCGCTGCCCGTGATCGCCGCCAGCGTCGCCGGATCGAGCTGCGCCACCCCGTCCAGGCTCACGTCGGTCGGACCGGGGACCTCCGGCACCGAGTTCTTCGTCAGCACCCGGCCGACCCACTTCGTCGCGGACAGCTCGCCCAGCTGCGGGAAGCGGCGCTTCAACGGGTCGACGTCCGTCCGCACCAGCGCCGGGGTCGTCGCGGTGGCGGTCGGGCGGCGGTCCTCACCCTGCCCGGCCGCACCGCTCTCCGGTGCCGACGCGCAGCAAGAAGCGAGCAGCGCCGCGGCAGGGATCACCAGCAGAATCCGGGCGCCGCCCGCTCGCTGCTCCGCCTTCACCCTCACCGGCACATCAGAGCGGGTCGATGCGGGCCTTGAGCAGACAGAACTCATTGCCCTCGGGGTCGGTCAGGACGTGCCACTGCTCCTGCCCGGTCTGGCCGATGTCGGCCGGGCGCGCGCCGAGCGCCAGAAGGCGTTCGAGCTCGGCGTCCTGATCGCGGTCGGTGGCGTTCACGTCGATGTGCAGCCGGGACTTGCCCGCCTCCGGCTCGTCCCGGCGGCTGAGGAAGATCGTCGGCTGCGCACCGCCGAACCCTTCGCGCGGCCCGATCTCCATCGAGCCGTCGTCCTCGCGACCGAGCACGACGAAGTCCAGGACCTCGCACCAGAACCGCGCCAGCACCTCGGGGTCGCGGCAACCGAGCACGAGCTCACCGATACGACACGCCATGACGAATACCTGCTCTCAGCCGGGGAACCGCCGGGGAGACCACACGCGAACCGCACGGGCTCCCGGTAGCGAAAACAACCCCGCGACCGTACCGGAGGAGACGAGCGCGGTCGACATGATTTCCGGGCCGTGCGCCGGGCTGTGCGCCGAGCCGACGCGAGGCGCCGGCATCGGCCCGAAGCCGGTACGCGCTCAGGACAGCATGTTGATCCGGTACTGCATGATCCGGTAGTTCGTCGGGTCGTACCACTGGCTGACGACGATGTGGAAGTTGCCGAACGTCGAGCCGGGGATGACGAAACCGCCGTACGGGCTGGCGACCAGGTTGGCGATCTCCTGGCCCGGTGCGCAGGGGAGGATCATGGCCTGCTCCAGCGTCGTGGTCAGGTCCGAGGTCGGAAGGGCGAAGACCATCGCCCTGATCGACAGTGCGTCCATGTTCAGCCACGTGAGGACGTACTTGCCGTCCATGGCGCGGAAGCACATCTCGCCCCACTTGCGGGTGCCGAAGACGGTCGTCGGGGCGGGCGCGTCCCACCGCCAGCCGCCGTCCGCGTAGCCCCACGGCTCGTAGGCGTCCGGATTGCCGAGGCTCTCCTTTCGTACCCGGTGCAGCAGCATTCCCGATTCCACGTCGCGGTTGAAGACCGTGGACAGGACGTAGCAGTAGCCGTCGTCGGCCACGGCGTACGTCTTCTGCTGGAACTGGCCGCCGTACAGGTCGCCCGGCCACTGGCACAGGTACTGCCAGGTCTCACCGTTGTCGGTGGAGCGCCAGAAGTCGGTGTGGTGGGTGTCGTAGATGACACCGCGCATGAGGTGCATGTACATCACGCCGTCGACGACGAACACGTCGGACGGGATCGCGGTCGTGGCCTTGTCGCCGACCGGGTTGTGCGGTTCGTCGACCAGGCTGTTGGCGTGGTTGCCGCCGACGCTGCCGTCGATGCGCAGGTTGTTCAGGTCGGCGCTGCTGGAACGCAGACCGACCGGGGCGCGCCAGTCGGCGGCGCCCACCTGGGCGCCGTCGAAGGTGTCGCCGCAGACGAAGAGCATCGTGCCGTCCGGACACAGCACCGGGATGCCGAGGTCGGTCCACGGCGAGGCGAACGGCCCGGTCTCGACCGGTCCGCTGAGGTTCTTCACCTTGGTCGCGACCGTCGGGCTCGGAGGGTCGTTCGGACCGCCGGCGACCGCCGCGGGGGCGCCCGAGCCGATGGCCCCCGCCCCCACGGCGACGCCGATGCCGATCTTGAGGAGCTTCCGGCGGGAGGGCCCGCCGGCCGTCGCGTCGTTCCCGCCCGATGAGCCCGATGAGAGTGTCATTTCTGTCGATGGCCTTTCCGAGTCGACGAATTCCCGTGGCCCCGAACGGATCGCGCACCTCGGCGGCGACGGGTCGCCACCGAGGCTACGGCGCCCCGTCCCCCCGCCGTCGATCGGTGGGCGCACCTTCACCCAAATTGGCTATGTCACACGGAAGTTCCGCATCCGGACGTGACCAGTCGAGGCGAGGTGAGGTCGAACGTTCGCAGTTGGCCGGCCCACCGGCCACCAGCCACCGGCTGCCCGTGACCCGAACCCGGACGGGCGCGGCGAGCAACAGGTGCACTCCCAGGCGCAGGTTTCGAGCGATCAGCGCGTGCGTGCCGTTTCACGCCCCCTGATTGAGGCGCGAGCATCACATATCGTATGCGTATCGCTACCGTTGGAATATGACGCACTCTCGAGTCCGCAGTCTCCTCGTTCGTGGGGTCGTGGCCTTCGTGCTCCTGGCTGCGCCCCTCGGGGCGCGGGCCGCCGCCGCGCCCAGTACGGGCGAGGACGCGCGGCCCGCCATCAGAAACCTGGCCCGCGGTGACCGCGACCTGCTGCAGCAGGCAGTGGACGCCCAACTCGCCGCGAGCAAGGACGGTAAGCAGACCGCCGCCAACGAGATCACCTACCCGGACGGGGCGGTGGTGGTCCTGCCGCTGCCCGGGGAGTCACAAGCTCCGCCGTGGAGCGGGGACCACCACCGCCGGTCCGCCAGGGGCGCGGACTGGAAGAAGTGCCCGGCCCCGACCAGCGAACCCTCCTACTACTGCTTCTACGCCGACAAGAACTGGGGCGGTAGGAGGCTGCAGTTCAACCTCTTCCACGAGGACAAGCCGGTGTACTTCGCCGACTACGGGTTCCGCGACCAGACCAGCAGCTGGGTCAACACCGCCCGCGGGCTGGAGGTGATCGTGGACAACGACCCGGGCGACGGCCAGTGGCAGATGCTCTGGAAGGAGCCGCCGGAGTCCCTGTCCTCGTCGGTCGGCTACGACGACATGGCCGACCGTTTCTGGGCCGTCCGTCAGTAGCCCCACCGCGCGCCGGTCGAGCTCGTGGCCCCGACCGGCTGCCCGGCTACCCGGCTATTTCACCGGCCCCGGCTTGTAGTTCGAGGGGAGCGTGTAGACGAACTCCCGCGGGTCGGCAAGCGACTGTTCCAGCCAGACGGGCACGCTGTGGTAGCCGAGGCTGTAGAGGTTCCGCGCGGGGTCCCAGGTGTTGTAGGCGTGGATCGAGGCACGCTTCTTCTTCATGTGGTCGTCCGGGATGTTGAGGACGTAGGAGGCGCCCCGGTTGCGGTCGGCGGGGTTGGGATACTGCTGGTAGGTGTAGATGTGGTTGAACCGGACGTCGGTGAGCTCGCCGTTCTTCATCAACCAGTAGGCGGCGTCGCTGCACGCCTTGTGCGTGGGGTTCCCGTCGAGCCAGCCCGCGGCGAACTTGTGCGAGGCGCCCGGGTACTGCTTGGCGAGCGAGCGGACCTTGGCGATGACCTTCGGCACGAAGCCGTCGAAGTCGCCGTCCGCCTCGTCGGAGAGGTCGAAGTTGATGACCTTGTCGACGCCCAGGGCCTTGGCGGAGAGCTTGAACTCGGCCGTACGGCCGGCGACGACCTCGGGGGTCGGCCAGGTCTCGTCCCAGCCGAGGGAGTGGTAGTGCCCGGGGGCGGAGCAGTTGTTGCCCAGGCTCTTGCATGCGCCCTGATTCATGTACTCGGCGAGCCCGCCGTTCTCGCCCCGGGTCACCAGCACGAGATAGACCGGTCGCCCGGCGGCCTTGTGCTCC
Source organism: Kitasatospora sp. NPDC057940 (assembly GCF_042887425.1). Lineage (NCBI taxonomy): Bacteria > Bacillati > Actinomycetota > Actinomycetes > Kitasatosporales > Streptomycetaceae > Kitasatospora > Kitasatospora sp. NPDC057940. Next base: position 142,674 of record NZ_JBHVPH010000003.1, on the reverse strand, counting down.
AGGATCGAACCGGCGAGCCCGATCGCCTCGTCGTCCTGGTGCGGCGAGTAGAAGATCGCGGGAGCCGTTGCCGCGTGGGCGCCGGGCGCGGCCAGTGCGCTGTCGAGCACCAGTCCGGTGGCCGCGAGTCCGGCGGCGGTCAGGACCGACCTCCGGGAAATCCCCGACGATCCGGTGCCGTGGAGGGGGTGAGCAGACATTGAAATGACTCCTTGCAGATCGACCGGATATGACGCCACGACAGCCGACTGTTGGCCATTCGAGAGGTCGTACAGATGTGCGGCCGACGAGGCTGGACTTTCTCCGTTCTGCTCCGGAGGCGTCCCCTCCTCGGTGCACGTCCTAATGAGAAACACGGCGCAGGGTTTCTGTCGGGTTCAGCCGATTCTCGACCGATTCTCGAAGAACGAAAGGCCTGGTGAGGGCGCGGGGCGGAGATCCATTCGTCGTGCAGCTGCGGACAGCGAGCGACGAGGTCGGGGCAGGGCCGGATGATCCCGAGAATGCCGGGGTACCGGCCGTGGAATCCGGCGATCTTTCCATAGGCGCACCGGGGCCGGATCTCGCCGGTTCTGATGTCCGCGCGGATGGCCGGCCGCCCACTGGGGATCCGCCGACGACGAGTCATGCGAAGGCCTGCACGAACAGGCGCACATGGCGGTGATCTTCGCGGACACCCTGCCGCGAAGATCACCGTTAGCGCATCACGCCACGATGTCGATCGGTTACCGAACACGTTCCGAGGCGGGAGGGGAGATCGTGCCCGCGGTGACCGGCTCCGGCGTGACCGTGATGTAGGTCGGGGCCGGAGCGGTCTCCCGGGCGCGCGCCGTGTACCAGCCGGCGCCGAACGCGAGGATTCCGATCAGGAGGCCTGCGAGGACCATGGTGACGTACTGCTGTTTCATGCCCCCAAGGGTAGAGCGCCCGTGGTCAACTCCCGTGCCGCCACGGCATGATGGCCCCCTCTCGCGTCAACCGAGCTTGACGCGAGAGGGGGCCATCATGTCGCGGGAGCCCCCGCCGGGGAGGAAGGCCACCGCCCGAGGGCGCGTGACCGGGCGCTGCGGCGGACCTACGCGGTCAGCGCCGCCGACTCCGGGGCCGGTTCGAGGCCGCCCGGAGTCCACGAGCGCCGGAACTCCCCGATGGCGGCCCGGAGTACGGCCATCAGCGCCAGCAGCATCAGCACGCCGTGGGCCGGCATCGACAGGTACGGCGACACGCTGGGGGCGATGAACTTGAGGTAACTGCCGAAGGACGACAGCTGGACCAGGACCGGCACGTACCAGAGCCGCCCGGGCAGCTGGAAGGCGATGATCACGCTGATCACGTCCGCCACGTAGAAGTAGCGCTCGTGCATGGACGGCAGCAGGAACGGCACCGCGATCGCGAAGACGGCGGCCAGCAGCAGGAGCCCCGTGTCCGTGAGCTTCGGCCGCCCCTCCCGTACCGTCGGTCCGTTCTCCAGCGCCACCGCCTGCCCGGCGCGGCGGATGGCCCAGACCGCCAGCCCGATCAGCACCAGCACCAGCGCGCCCGCGACCAGCACACCTGCGTGCCGTACGCCGTCCTGCTCCTCGAACGGCACCGAGACGAACTGGTAGACCGACGGCGCGTTGAGCGTGAGGTCCTTGTACGTGTCCGGCTGCCGGGCGTACACCGTCAGCAACTGCCACGGGTCGGAGCCGAGCAGCATGGCGGGGATGTCGAGGGCCACGTACACCGCCGGAATGGCGAGCAGGCTTCGCCACGGGATCCGTCGCGCCAGCACCAGGACGAGCAGGAGCGGGAACAGGAAGACCGCCTGGAGCTTGAACGCCAGCGCGATCCCGAAGAACGAGCAGGCCCACCAGGGCCGGTCGCGCAGGATGTGGTAGACGCCGCCGACCAGGAAGGTCGTGAAGATCGCGTCGGCCTGGCCCCACCAACCGCTGTTGGTCACGACCGTGGGGAGGAAGAGGACGATCACCGCCGCGCCGAGGGCCCGCCAGGGCCGCTGCGGCGACCGCAGAGCGACGATGCGGAACGTGTAGTACGCCAGCGCCAGGTCGAACAGGATCGAGATGCACTTGATGCCCGTCAGCGCGGCCACCGGAAGGTAGGTGAGCGCGGCCATCAGGTACAGGTAGGGGACGTTGTAGTCCGAGAAGCCGGTGCCGCTGAGAGCGTGGAACCCGCCGTTGTTCGCGATGTACTGGTACCAGGGCCCGAGGAAGTAGTAGAAGTCCGTCGACTCGTTGTCCAGCATCAGGATGCGGATCGAGAGCGCGGCCATCACCGCCGCCATCGCGGTCAGAATCAGGACCGTGGGGTCGGCCGTGCTCTGACGCGGCTCCTCGGCGGTTATCTCGGACATCGGTCTCCATTCGGGTCGGCGGTGCGGTGGGCCGGCCGGGGTGCGTGCCATGGGTCGGACGGCGAGGCCGGTACCGCGCCCCCGCGGGGGAGCCCCGTCCGCAGGGCGGCAGCCGGACCCGAAAGCCCTCCGTGCCCCCACCCCTTGGTCCACCCCCGTGGCCCGTTCCCGCGGGCCGGCCCCGACGGTGGCATCCGGCGGGTGGTGCGCGAACGGGCGGATCCGCCCCCGGCCGATCATAGGCGCCCGGGTCCACGGGCACTCTGGTGGCCCCGGACCGTCGAGGTGCGGAGAAGAGCAGACCCGGTCGGCGCGGACGGCGCCGGTCCGCAACGCCCTGCGGCCGCCGATCGTCCTACTGCTGCTCCGCAGAAGTCGCTGGAGGGGTGTTGGGCTCGGCCGCGTATTCGTCCGTGAGGATGCTGCAGGTGCACCAGTCGCCCGTGCACGGGGCTCCGGCCTCGGCGCCGTAGGGGCCGAGGCCGGCCATGAGGCGGAGTACCTCCGTGCGCTCCGGCGCTGAGAGGACGGGGAGAACGGGGAGCGTCGCAGAGTTCGGCAACTGCTGCCAGACGGCCGGATCGTCGGCCACGTCACCGATGACCTGTGCGTCGATGAACAAGGTGTAGAGGGGATGCTCGGGAAAGTCGTTGAGTCGCAGGACCCACCAGTGCCCTTCGACCCGGGCCGCGTAGCGGAAGACACCTGTGCCGGTGCCGCACCACGTGGTCCCCGGGGGCAGCGCAGGGAGAGCAATCATGCCCGCGTCCTCCGGGCTGCTGCGTCAGCCGGGGGCGGACCGGCGGGGTCGCCCGGGTGCGCAGCGCAGGCGCGGCCGAGGGCGTCCACCGATTCCGCTGGGTTCTTCGGCACGGGCCCATCCTGCCGGGTGCGGCGTCGGGCCGCCAGGGTCGTCGGCTGCGTGTGATGGCCAAGGGGTGGGGCGGTGCTCGATCGGCAGGTTCGCGAGAGTCGGACGGGACCGACGTGGCTGCCGGGGCTCCGTGCGAGCCATCAGTACGGGTCAGGGGCGGCCGAGGGCGCGGAAGGTCCAGCCGGCCGCGCGCCAGCGAGCGGCGTCGAGGGTGCCGCGGGCGTCGATGACCTGGGGGACGGCGATGCGCCGGGCGAGGTCGGCCGGGTCGGCGTCGGAGTACTGGGGCCAGTCGGTCAGGTGCAGCAGCAGTTCGGCGCCGGTGACGGCCTGGGTGGGGTCGTCGGCGTAGTCGAGCCGGGGGTAGGTCCTGCGGGCGTTGTCCATGGCGGCGGGGTCGTGGACGGTGACCTCGGCGCCGGCCCGCCGGAGGGCGTCGGCGACGGCCAGGGCCGGGGAGTCGCGGATGTCGTCGGTGTGGGCCTTGAAGGCGGCGCCCCAGACCGCGATCCGCTTGCCGGCCACGGCGTTGCCGAGGGCTTCGCGGGCGAGGTCGACGGTGTGCTCGCGCCGGCGCCGGTTGATCGCCGCGACCTGGCGGAGCAGGCCGGTGTCGGCGCCGAGCTCTTCGGCGCGGTAGGTGAACCCGGCCAGGTCCTTGGGCAGGCAGCCGCCGCCGAACCCGAGGCCGGGCCGCATGCCCTCGGCGCCGATCCGGTGGTCGTAGCCCAGGGCGAGGACGATCTGCCGGACGTCGGCGCCGGTCAGCTCGCAGAGCTCGGCCATCGCGTTGATGAAGGAGATCTTGGTGGCGAGGAAGGCGTTCGCGGCGCCCTTGATCAGCTCGGCCGTCGCGATGCCGGTGACGATCAGCGGGGAGCCGGCGGCCAGGACGTCGGCGTAGACCTGCCGGAAGACGGCCTCGCTGACGGTGTCACCGTCCTCGACGCCGAGCACGATCCGGGTCGGCTCCAGGGTGTCCAGGAGGGCGAACGACTCGCGCAGGAACTCCGGCGACCAGGCCAGGCCGACGCCCACCCCGGCGCGGAGGTGCTCGTCCAGGGTCTGCCGCAACTCCCTGACCGTGCCGACCGGGACGGTCGATTTGCCGATGATCACCGCGCCGTCGCCGAGCCCGGGGGCCAGGCGCCGCACGGCGGTGTGGAGGTGGGTGAGGTCGTAGGCGCCGCTGCCGTCCCGCTGCGGGGTGCCGACGCCCAGGAAGTGGACGTCGGCGAAGTCGGCGGCCTCCGCGTAGGAGGAGGTGAAACGGAGCCGTCCGGTGGCGGTGTGCTTGGCGAGCAGGTCGTCCAGGCCACGCTCGGTGAACGGGGCCTGGCCCTTGTTCAGCGCGTCGACCTTGTCGGTGTCGGTGTCCATGCCGAGGACCTGGTGGCCGAGCTCGGCCATCGCGGCGGCGTGGGTCGCGCCGAGGTAGCCGCAGCCGATCACGGTGAGCTTCACGAACGTGTCCTTCCGAAGGGAGCGGGCGGCGTCCGCGCCCGCCGGTCCTGCGATTCCGCGCATCCGGTTGTCACCCCTGAGCGTGAATCGGTGGCGGCCCCGCCGGGAGGAGGTTTCCCCAGCCCCGGCGGAGGCCCGGAGCACCAGGCAACCGCCTGGCGGCCGGTGCGGAAAGGGCTCGCAAGGGGGCTCACGACTCGTGGAGCCGGTTCACCGCGAGCGGCGGAGGCCCTACCCTCGACGATCCGGCTTCAGGTGTCGGGCATGCTTGGCCCCGGCGACATGACCGAGGTCAGCGGTCCACCAGGGCATCTACGACCAGAGAAGCTTGAGGCACTCAGAGGCCGGCGGGGTTTGCTACCGGTTGCGGCGGCGAGCCTCGTTCAGGGCCTCGGCGGCCTGAAGGACATCCCGGGCGCCAGGGTGAGGAGCCCGGCGACGGTGCCGGGCCTGTAGTAGCGCCGCGGCTTCGGCTTCTTCGGTGAAGTCATGTGCGTGTCTCCTTGATTGACCGTTCATCAGTGACTGTAGGAGACGTCTCTGACACTCAAGGTGGTCGCACAGTCACGAGTGGTGCCTGAGCTCTGCTTTCGATCCAACTGGGGCGGGCGGCCAAGGGCCGGACCCTGCCAGCGCCGGATTCGACGCGGGGCGGGTGTTGGTCAGCTGGTGAGGGCATCACCGAGCGCCGCCCCATCTTCGTTCGCGGACTCTGCCGACACTGCAAGACGCGGCAATCAACGTGGTTTCCCACGGCATGAGTTGAGTGTGCTCAGCGGTGCATCCACTGGTGGCGGTCGCTCCCTGGGGCGGCTGAGGATCGTGACTCGAAGTCTGCGTCGGACAGCGCGACCAGGCGGTCGACTTGAGCAATCGACCGTCGAGATCACCTGTAGAGGCGGATGCGCTCCCTCAAGGTCAGGGGGAGAGAAGGTCGCGCATGCGGGTCCGTTCGGCTCGGGCAGCCGTGGCGGGGCGTCCGGCCGTCATGCCACCGTCGACTGCGAGATCCTGCCCGGTGACCAGGCGGCTGGCGTCTCCGGCGAGCCACAGTACTGCCGCGGCGATGTCGTCGGTCCGGACGGTGCCGGGGAGCGGTTGGCTGGAGTCCAGCAGTGGCTTGAACGCCTCGGCCACTGACGCGGCCGAGGCGTCAGCAGCCGATGCGTCGGCTCCGGCGCCCTTGGCGAAGATGCCCGTCGGCACGAAACCGGGGGAGACGCTGTTCACGCGGACCTCGTGCTCACCCAGGTCCACTGCCGCGCAGCGGGTGAGGTGGAGTGCCGCGGCCTTCGCGGTCGAATAGTCCAGGCCGGACCAGCCGGCGATCTTTCCCGCCAGGCTTGCCACGTTGATGATGCTTCCCGAGCGCTGGGCCACCATCTGCCGTCCGGCGTGCTTGATGCCGTGCATGACGCCCGCGACATGGACCGCCAGTGTCCGGGTGAACACGGCCGAGTCGAAGTCGGTCACCGACGCCATGTTCCCCGGCCCGCCTGCATTGTTGACCATGACGTCGAGCCGGCCGTAGCGTTCGACGGCGTGGCCGACCAGTGCCTCGACGTCTGCCTCGACCGACACGTCGCAGCGCACGAAGGTCGCCGACCCGCCCAGTGCCGCGGCCCGCTGGTGTCCTTCCCGTTCGCGGCGGCCGGCGAGGACGACGTATGCGCCCTCGGCGGCGAACACCTCCGCAATTCGGGCTCCGATACCGCTTGTTGCCCCGGTGACGACGGCGACCTTGCGGTGCAGACTCTTCATAACGCAACTCCGGTGTCGGGTCCGAGGTGCATGCAACAGGACCGGGTACGGCAATGGTTGAGCATTATCATTGGCCATCAGGGATCCCTGAACAAGTCACGCCGTCCAGCGACCGGGCTCGCGCGGGCGGGCCGGCCGGCGTGGACTGGCGTTCGATGGCGGCATGATCGCCTGTGCCGTGATCCAGCGCGCCGTGAACCAGCGCGGTGAGATCCCGGTCGCGAGAGACGGCGGCGTGCGGGTCCGGCAGACGCGTTCGGCGCACGGGGCTTGACGGGAACGGAGTGCTTGGCCGGCTTGAAGCGCAACCGCCACCTCCGCACCGCGTGGTTCAGGGCGTTGCGGAGCATGGCCGCCGCGTGGTGGACGGTGGTGCTCCAGCGGCCGGCGGCGAGCTGCGTGCTCACCCAGGCGTCGATGTGCTCGGGCCGAAGGCCGAAGGCCGACGAGCAGCATGCCGCCGATGCTTACCGGCCCGACCCGGTCGGTGGCGGAGCAGTGCGGTATCCGTACTGTTCCATGTCCCGATCCCCAGTAGCCCCCGGAAGATAGGCTTCGGTTCATGGAGTTCCAGGTCCTCGGCCCCGTGTCGGTCAGCGGGAGCGACGGGCCGTTGCCGCTCGGGCCCGCCAAGCGGCGCAGCCTGCTCGCGATGCTGTTGCTGCGGGCCAATACCGCGGTCTCCGTCGACACGCTCACCGAGGCGCTGTGGGACGACGAACCCCCCTTGCACGCCCGCACCGTGATCCAGGGCCATGTCTCGCGCCTGCGGGCACTGTTGGCGGGCGTCGGCGCATCGGCATACGGCGTCGAGCTGAGTACGCGCGGCGCCGCGTACCACCTGGAACTGCCGGAGACGCTGCTCGACGCCCACCGCTTCGAGGGTCTGGTGGCGCTGGCCCGCCGCGCCGCCGACCCCGGTGACGGGGCCGCGCTGCTCATCGAGGCCCTCGCCCTGTGGCAGGGTCCCGCCCTGGCCGGCGCCTACCAGTCGCCGCTGCTGCGCTCCGCCGCGCACACCTTGGACGAGGCGCGGCTCGCCGCGGTCGAGCTGCTCTCGGACACGTACGTCGTGGGCGGTGAACACGAGCGCGCTGTCCAGCTGTTGCGGCCGGAGACCGGGGCCCATCCGCTGCGCGAGCCGCTGGCCGCCCGGCTGGTCGAGGCGCTGCACCACGCGGGGCGGTCCCCGGAGGCTCTGGACGCCTACCACCGCGCCCGCCAGGTTCTCGCCGACGAGCTCGGCGTCCGTCCGGGCGCCGAGCTGACCGGGGCCTTCACCCTCGCCCTCGGCCCCGACAGTGCCCCCGCGGGCCGGGCCGATGCGCCCCAACCCGCCCTGGAACCGGTGCGGGTCCGGCCCAGCCTGCTGCCTCGTACCCCGCGTGGGTTCCACGGCCGTACAGCCGAGAGCGCCGCGCTGACCGCGGCCGCGGCCGGACCTGACGGGCCGGTCGTCGTCGTCACCGGGCCCGCCGGGGTCGGCAAGACCGCACTGGCCGTGCACTGGGCGGCCGGCCGGCGCTCCGACTTCCCCGACGGGACGCTCTACGCCGATCTGCGCGGGTTCAGCGACACCTCGGACCCCGAACCGGCCGAGCTGCTGCGGGAGTTCCTCGTCGCTCTCGACGTTCCACCGCGCCGGATGCCCGAGTCGGCGGACGCCGCCGGTGCCCTGTTCCGCTCGCTCACCGCCGAACTGCGGCTGCTCGTCGTCCTCGACAACGCCCGTACCTCCGCCCAGGTGCGCCCGCTGCTGCCCTCGGGGCCCGGCTGCGTCACCGTCGTCACCAGCCGGGCCCGCCTCGCCGGCCTCGTCGCCTCCGACGCCGCCCGCGTCGTCGCCCTCGACGTCCTCGCCACCGACGACAGCGTGGCCCTGCTCGCCCGTGTGCTCGGCGAGCACCGAACCGCCGCAGAGCCCCAAGCGGCCCGCCGTACCGCCGAGCTGTGCGGCGGGCTGCCGCTCGCGCTGCGGGTCGCCGCCGCTCGGCTCGTGGAACTCCCCGCCCTCGGCCTCGCCTCGCTCGCCGACCGGCTCGCCGACGAGCGCCAGCGGCTCGCGTTGCTCGCCGCCGAGGACATCGGTGTCGCCTCCGCGTTGCGGCTCTCCACCGCCCACCTTCCCGCCGACGCGGCGCAGTTGTTCACCTCGCTCGGCCATCACCCGGGCACACACGTCGACCGGTTCAGCGCCGCCGCGCTCGCCGGCACGACCCCGCCGGATGCGGCCCGCGCCCTCGACCGCCTGGTCGCCGCGCACCTGCTCACCGAGACCGCCCCCGGCTGCTACGTCCTGCACGATCTGGTCCGGCTCTACGCGCGCGGCCAGAGCCACGACCCGGCCGCCCGCAGCGCGGCCCGGCTCCGCCTGTACGACCACTGCGTGGCGACCGCGCTGTCCGCGTCCGAGGCCGCGGAACCTGGCGGGGAGCCCGCCTTCGTGCAACCTGACGACTTTCAACAGCCGCCCGCAGTGCGCGACTTCACCAGTCGCGAGGAGGCGCTCGGTTGGTTCGCCGCCGAACGCGACGACCTCGCCCTGATCGCCGCCGCGGCCCGCGCCGAGGACCGGCCCGATCGGGCCTGGCGGATCGCCGTGACCCAGTGGCCGTTCGTGGTCTGGCGGGTCCTCGCCGACTGGGCGCCCACCCTGGAGGCCGCCCTCGCCGACGCCCGCGCCTGCGCCGACCCCTATGCGGAGGCCCGCGTCCTGACCCTGCTCGGCTGGGTGCTCGCCGAGGAGGGCCGTACCGCCGAGGCTGTCCGGCACCTGCGCGTCGCACCCGAACTCGCGGCCCGCGCCGGCGACATACTCGGTGAGGCCACCGCCCTGGTCAACCTCGCCGCGGCCCTCCCCGACGACGAACCCGGCGCCGCCGAAACGGCCTGCACCCGAGCCCTCGCCCTCGCCACCGAGGCCGACGACGCACACACCCGGATGCTCGCGCTCCAGCACCTGGCCCGCATCCACCTCGGCGCGGGCCGCCACCGGCAGGCGTACGAGGCGGCCGAGGTGGCGCTCGGCCTCGGCCCGGAGCACGAGGCGGTCGCCCGGCGCGTGCTCCTGCGTACCTGGCAGGGCGAGGCGCTGGCCGGGCTCGGCGACACCATGGCCGGGCGGCGCCGCCTCGCGCAGGCCGCGCTCGAGGCCGAGCAGACCGGCTTCGATGCGGGCGCCGTCACCGCGCTCGACGCCCTGCTGCACATCGCCGACCAGGACGCACTGCCCGAACTGCGGCGCCGGCACGCGGCGGCACACGCCAGGATCCGGGAGCGTTAGCCGGGCGTTAGCGCCGCCGCTGCGCTCGTTAGTGATCTGCCAGCGTGCCGCAACACCCTCGTTCAGGTCAGGGGGAAACGACCTCGTGCAGGATCGCGACCCACGAACGATAACCGGGGGAAACAGCCATGCGCACCACCACCCGTCCCGCCCGTCCCGCCCTGCTCGCCGTCGGCGCCGTCGCCGCGCTCGCCCTGTCCCTGACCGCCTGCAACGACGTCAGCGGCACGCAGGACAGCGCCGCCGCCGGCAGCAGCGCATCATCAGCCGCCCCGTCGGGTTCCACCCCCGCCCCGGCGTCGGCCTCCACCTCGGCGTCCACCTCGGCCTCGGCGCCGTCCGGGGGCAAGGCGAGCGCGAGTGCTGGAGGCAGCTCGCCCTCCCACGCCGGCGGAGGCGGCATCACCGTGGCCTGCACGACCAAGAACACCTCGGTGACGTTCCTCCAGTCCGCGGGCCACGCCGGTGACGCGCAGGCCGCCGCGGCCACCCTCAAGATCACCAACAGCTCGGGTGCCCCCTGCACCATCGTCGGCCCGACGACCGTGGTCGCCGACGACGACCAGGGCAAGGCGAGCCCGGTCTCGGGGGACAACTCCAAGGAGGGCTCGGAGGCGGTCGACGTCCCGGCGGGCGCCGCGGTGGTGGCGGACGTGCTGTACAACGATGTGAACGGCGAGGGCACCAAGTCGGCCCGTTACACCTGCCCGGTGCAGGCGTCCCACGTCAAGGTCGCGTTGCCCAAGGACGCGGGCACCACGGTGAACGTGATGAAGGCGAACGGCTCGCCGGGCGGAGTCTTCAGCGTCTGCGGCACCGACTTCAAGGTCGGAGCCTTCGCGGCACGGTAGGGCCCGACGCGGCCCCGTCCGTTCGTACGATCCTCGGCATGACGGCGTGGATCAGGTGCAGGTGCAGGTGCAGGTGCAGGTGCCGGGCCGGTGACGTCGGCAACGGGCCGGAGCCGGCTTGCTCACCGGATGGTGGGGGAGAATCGGCGGGCCGTGTCGGCGTGATCGGCCGGCGACGTACGACAGGGACAAGGCGGGCGGGATGAGCGAGCACGGCCGACGGCGGCCTCACCGTACGGTGGACCGGGTCGTGTGGATCCTGGAGGCCGCCGCGCGGGCGCCGGGCGGGGTGACCGTGGCCGAGCTGGCGCGGGCGGCCGGGGCGCCGGCGAGTTCGGTGCAGGATCTGGTCAACGGACTTGTCGCGACAGGTTTTCTGCTGGAACAGGGCCGGCGCTTCCGGCTCGGGCCCGCCCCGCACGTCCTCAACCTCATCGCCGGTCGGGTCGTCCCGCGGATCGGCCAGGCCGAGCTCAACGAGCTGAGCCGCGTCGCGGGCACCCCGGTGCTGCTCACGGTGCGGGTCGGGCTCGATGCCGTGCACCTGGCGCGCGGCGGCGAGGACGAGATCCCCCGCCTCCTGCCGCTCGCCGACGAGCACATGGCCCGGCCGCTCCTGCGCACCGCCGCGGGCCGTCTGCTGCTGGCTCTCACCGACGAGGCGGAGCGCCGTGGGCTGCTCGACGAGCTCGCCCGCCACGACCCCGAGGCGGTCGACGAGTTCCGCCGCGCCCTTCCGGGGATCCGTGCGTCGCGGATCAGCCGCAGCGAGGGTCTGGCTGATCCCGAGGTCAGCGCGCTCGCGATCCCCGTCACTGACGGCCCCGTCGTCACGGGTGCCCTCGTTCTGACGCACCGGCGCCGTGGCCGCTCGGAGCGGCTGAGTCTGGACCGGGCGGCGGCCCGGCTCCTCGCGCACATCCAGGAGGGGCGGACGTGACGTCCGCATCGGTTCACGGATATCCGTGAACGCGGGCGCTCGTGCGGTGCGGGGAACGAGCATCCCGGCATGACTTCGAACACGATGACCACGGCCGAGCCGACACCTCCGCCGTCCACCGCCGAGATCGTCTCCAGGCTGCTGCACACTCTCGGCGAGCCCGATCCGGCCCGGGGAGCCGAGGACGTCACCGTCGTCGGGGCGGATCCCCTGGTGCCCTCGGTGCATCGCCTCGCCGATGCCATGTCGGCCGCGATCGGTGTCTTCGGGCGGCAGACGGCGGCGGTCGGCGAACAGCGCGGCCACCCGCACCAGAGGGTCGAGGTGCAGGCCGGGGGTGCGATCGACCAGCTCATGGCGACGTATCACACGACGCTCTCGGGACGCCCGCTCGTCTCCCTCCTCGACGATCCGACCCTGCTCGGCAACAGCGACTTCTACCGGGCGCGCGACGGCCGGTGGATCTTCATCATCACCACCTATCCGCATCTGCGGGACGCGGTCCACTCCGTGCTGAGGTGCGGGCTCGACAAGGTGGGGATCGCGCAGGCCGTGGCCGGCTGGGATGCCTTCACGCTGGAGGAGGCCGTCTGCGCGCGGGGCGGCGTCGCCTGCGTGGTGCGCAGCCGGGACGAGTGGCTCGCGCACCCCGCGGGGCGCCATGTCGCGCAGCGCCCGGTCGTCGAGATCGAACGCGTCGGTGACGGACCGGCCCGGCCGCTGGAGCCGATCGGCGCGGCGGATGAGGCGCTTGCGGGCGTACGGGTGCTCGATCTCACCCATGTCATCGCAGGTCCCGTCGCGGCGCGGCTCCTCGCCCAGTTCGGCGCCGACGTGCTGCACCTGTCGCGTCCCGACCGCCCCGACCCGATCCCGATGATCGCGATGACCGGCGGCGGCAAGCGCAACGCCTACTGCGACCTGCGCGACGATCACGACCGTGCGGCCTTCCACGACGCGCTCCAGGACGCGGACGTCTTCGTCCACGCCTACCGGGGACTTGCCCGGCACGGGGCGTCGACCGAGGAACTCGTCCGGCGCCGCCCCGGACTCATCACCCTCGAATACCACGCCTGGGGCGCCGACGGCCCCTGGGGCGAACGCGGCGGGTTCGACCAACTCGCCTGCTCGGCAACCGGATTCGCCGTCGAGGAGTGGACCGACCGGCCATCGCTGCCGCCGACGTACCTGCTCAATGACTACCTCGCCGCCTACCTCGGGGCCGCCGCCGTCGCAACGGTCCTGCGCCGACGTGCGGCGGAGGGCGGCTCGTGGCGGATCCGCGTGACCTTGGCCGGGGTGTGCCACTGGGTGCAGGAACTCGGTCTGCTCGCGCGGGAGGACGTACTCGGCCTGCCCCGGCCCGGGCGCGCGCCGCTCGCCGCGCTGTCGACCACGGGGACCGACTTCGGCCCGCTCACCGAACCGGCGACACCGTTCGCGTACAGCGGGCGCACGGTCCCCCAGACCGGCCGGCGGTCCCCGCTCGGGTCCGCTGCGCTCCGGTGGCGCTAGACCACTTCCGGGCAGCCGGCCCTGGCGACCGAAACAGCTGCTCATGGCGGCGAACGCGGCGAGTTCCACCGCATCCGCCTCTTCGGCAGCACGTGTCCGCGGCCGCCCGTACCGGACCACCGTCCACCCACCCCACCCGATGCCCCAGGAGGCACAGGAAGATGTCCGAGCAGCCGAGCGGCCCGTCCGGCCGAGGACTCCTCGCCGGAGTCCGTGTCATCGAACTGGCCAGCGTGATCATGGCTCCGTACGCCGCCCAGCAACTGGGAGACCTGGGCGCCGACGTGATCAAGGTCGAGCCGCCCACCGGTGACATGACGCGCCACTACCCGCCACAGCGCCACCCCGGCATGGGCGGCGCGGCACTCAACCTGAACCGCAACAAGCGCAGCGCCGCCATCGACCTCAAGGCCCCGCACGGCCGCGACGCCCTGCTCGCCCTGCTGCGCACCGCCGACGTCCTCATCACCAACCTGCGCCCGCAGGCCCTGGAGAAACTCCGCCTCGGCTACCACGACGTCACGGCCGTCAACCCCGGCCTGATCTACGCCAACGCCCAGGGCTTCCGCAGCGACAGCCGCTACGGCACCCACGCCGCGTACGACGACATCATCCAGGCGGCCAGCGGCCTGGTCTGGCTCAACCACCAGGTCTCCGGCCAGCCCCACTACGTTCCCACCGTGCTGGCCGACAAGATCTGCGGCATGCAGATCGCCCAGTCGGTCCTGGCCGCGCTGCACTACCGGGAGCACGGCGGCACCGGACAACACATCGAGGTCCCGATGGCCGACACCATGCTCGCCTTCAACCTGGTCGAGCACCTGGGCGCGGCCGCCCTGGAGGCCGACGGGGCGTTCGGCTCGCCGCGCTCGCTCAGCCCACAGCGCCGCGCCCTGCGCACCGCCGACGGCTGGATGTGCATCCTGCCGCAGAGCGACCGCAACTGGCGGGACTTCACCGCCTTCGTGGGCCGCCCCGAACTGGCCGCCGACCCACGCTTCGCCACCGGCCCCGACCGGGCCCGCAACGCCGACGCGTTCTATCCGCTGCTCGCGGAGCTGACGCCGCGTCACACCAACGGCCAATGGCAGGAGTTCTGCGACCGGGCGGGCATCGCAGCCGCTCCCGTGCTCGACCTGGCCTCCGCCGCCACCACCGCCTACGCCCGCGAGGGCGGCCTGTTGTACGAGGCCGAGCACCCCACCGAGGGCCGCTACCGGGTCATCGGCAGCCCGGTGCGCTACTCGGCCTACCCGGAGCCGGAGCTACGGCCCTGCCCGGCCATCGGTCAGCACACCGAGGAGGTCCTTGGCGAAGCCGGCTTCGATGCTTCCCTGCTGCACCGCGCAGGCTGACCGGACTCCCGTGTCGAAGAGAACGCCCATTCACCAGCCCAGGAGCGAACAAACCATGTCGCCTTCAACGCTTTCGCCGATGGCATTCCCCGACGTCATCCTGCCCGAATCGGCCCACCGGCTCCGTGCCGAGGTCCGCGCCTTCCTCGACGAGGAGCGCGCCCGCGGCACCGTGCTCGGCCGCCCCGACTCCTGGCTGGCCGGCTGGGACCCCGACTTCAGCCGCCGCCTGGCCGAGCGCGGCTGGGTCGGCATGGCCCTGCCCGTCGAGTACGGCGGCGCCGGTCGCGGCTTCCTGGAGCGCTACGTGGTGATCGAGGAACTGCTCGCCGCCGGTGCACCGGTCAGTGCCCACTGGGTCTCCGACCGGCAGGCCGGCCCGTCCGTCCTCCAGCACGGCACCGAGGAGCAGCGCCGCTTCTTCCTGCCCCGGATCGCCGCCGGGCGGTGCTTCTTCTCCATCGGCATGAGCGAGAAGAGCAGCGGCTCCGATCTCGCCTCGGTCGCCACCCGCGCCGAACGGACCGCCGACGGCTGGCGGTTGACCGGCACCAAGATGTGGACCGGCGGCGCTCACGTCAACGACTACGCCATCGTCCTTGCCCGCACCGATGAGGCCGAGGACAGGCATGCCGGCCTCAGCCAGTTCATCGTCGACCTGCGTGCCCCGGGCGCGCGGGTCGAGCCGATCCGGCTGATGAGCGGCGAGCACCGTTTCAACGCCCTCCACCTCGAAGGCGTCGACGTCCCCGACGGCATGCTGCTCGGGCAGCGGGGCGACGGCTGGAAGCAGGTCACCGGCGAACTCGCCTTCGAACGCAGCGGCCCCGAACGCTACCTGTCCACCTTCCCGCTGCTGATCTCCCTGCTCCGCGAACTGGAGCAGCGCTCCGCGACAGGCGAACAGCTCACCCAGGTCGGGATTCTGGTGGCACGCCTGCACGGCATCCGCCGACTGTCCCTCGGCGTGGCCGCCGCTCTGGACACCGAAGCCTCGCCCGACACCCAGGCCGCCCTGGTCAAGGACCTCGGCACCCGTCTGGAGGGCACCCTGGTCGACATCGTCCGCAGCGTCCTGCCGACTCCCGCCGACCCGCACGCCACCCCCGGTACCCACCCGGAACTGCTCGCCTTCGCCCTGCTGCACAGCCCTGGCTACACGCTGCGCGGCGGCACCAACGAAATCCTTCGCGGCATCATCACTCGCGGTCTGGAGCAGCACCGATGAACACCCACACGATCGACACCAGTGCCCCCGTCATCTCCGCCGACGCCTACGACACCACCGCCTTCTACGCCGATGCGGACTCCATCGCCGTCGTCGCCAACGCGACCGCCCCGGACGCCGTGGCCCTCCCCGCCCCGGACGCCCCGACCGCCGAACTCCTCGCCACCGCCCAGGAGGCAGGACGCCGCGCCGTCCCCACCCCTCTCGCGGAGACCGCCCTGGTCGCCCGCCCGCTGCTGCGCCGCGTCGGCCTCCCCGTCCCCGACGGCCCGCTCAGCTACGCCATCGCCGCCGAGCTGACGGTCCGCTACGCCCGTCCGGCTGCCTCCTCCGTCGGCTCGGCCGGCTGTCTGGGCGACGACGACACCCTGCTGGTCACCGGCACCCTGCGCCGCGTCCCCTGGGCCCGCACCGCCACCGCCGTCATCGTCCTGGCCGCCGCCCCCTCCGGCCCCGTCCTGTTCACCCTCACCCCGGACCAGGCCGTCCTCACCCCCGGCGGCAACCTCGCCGAGGAGCCCCGCGACGACCTGCACCTCGCCGCCCTGGAGATCCCCGCCTCCCACGTCCGCCGGATCTCCCCGGAACTGCTCGACGAGGCCCGGCTCCGCGCGGCCCTGGCCCGGGCCGCCCTGATCGCCGGAGCCGCCGAACGCTGCGTCGAACTGACGGTCGCCCACACCACCGCCCGCACCCAGTTCGGCCGCCCGCTCAGCCGCTTCCAGGCCGTCAAGCAGGAGGAGGCACGGCTCATCGAGGAGGCCGCCCTGGTCCGCGCCGCCGTCCAGGCCGCCGCCACCCCCCTGGACACCGGCGGGGCGGCCGCCCACTTCGCCGTCGCCGCCGCCAAGACCCAGGCATCCGCCTCGGCCGCCGAGATCGCCCGCATCGCCCACCAACTCCACGGCGCCATCGGCATCACCCAGCTCAGCCCGCTCCACCTCGCCACCACCCGCCTGTGGTCCTGGCGCGACGAGGACGGCAACGAGGCCACCTGGGCGCCCGCCCTGGCCCGGTCCGTCACGGCCGCCACCCTCTGGCCCGCCCTCACCACCACGCCCTGACCGGTGGCCCCTCGCCCCCGCGCCAGCCGTCGATCGACCGATCGACGGCAGGCGCGGGGGCGAGGACGTCATCGTCCACGCCGGCGTCGCGGAGGCCGTCCTGTGGTGAGCGCCACTCACCTCCTCCACCGAGCACTGACCTGACCGCGGCGCCGGCCGGGTCAGGTGCCCGGGTGGGAGGCTGACCAGCCGTGTTCGAGCAGCGCGAAGGCCTCGTCGGCGGCTCGGCGCGGGTCGGCGTGCTGCAGGATGAGGCCGCGGGCCTCAAGGGCGAAACGGGCGAGGGCGGCGCAGCTGACGTCGTCCTCGGGGGCGTTGACGGCCTCGGCGATGGCTCGGGCCAGGGCGGTTTCGTGGCGCGTCCACATGCGGTGGGCGTAGTCGCGCAGTGCGGGGGTCTCCTGGACCATGCGCGTGAAGTCGGCGAACCGGGGGTCCGCGGTGTGGACGGCGAACTGGGTCTGCGCCAGCAGGAGGTGATCGCGCAGTGCCTGCGGGATCGACGTGCCGGGGGTTCGTTCGCGGACGGCGGCGACGAGTGTTGCCTCGATGTCGTCCTCCTGGTCGAAGACCAGGGCTTCCTTGCCGGAGAAGTGCTTGAACAGGGTGGTCACCGAGACGTCGGCGGCGTCGGCGACGTCCTTGACGCCGACCTGGTCGTAGCCGCGTTCGAGGAAGAGGTCGAGTGCGGCGTCGGCCAGGGACTGGCGGGTCTGGGCCTTCTTGCGCTCGCGGCGCCCGGTCGGTTCGGTCACGTGCCCACCATATCGGCATAGTGCACCCGCTGCAAAAGTTTAGTCGTTGCGCTTATTTAGCGAGTGTGCTTTCTTGGTGGTGTCGGGCCTCCCAGTGGCCCACCCACTTCCCGAGGGGGACTCCCATGAACTCCGCCCGCACTTCCCGTGATCCCCGGCATCCCCGCATCGCGATCGTCGGCGCCGGCCTCGGCGGCCTCACCTGCGCCCGGGTCCTGCAGCAGCACGGCCGCTCCGTCACCGTCTTCGAGCGCGAGGCATCCGCCGACGCCCGCCCGCAGGGCGGCACCCTCGACCTGCACGCCGACAGCGGCCAGGCCGCCCTGCGCGCGGCGGGGCTCCTCGACCGGTTCCACGCCCTCGCCCGCCCCGAAGGAGACGCGTGGCGCGTGCTCGACTTCGCCACCGCCGCGCTCGTGGCGCAGCAGGGGCCTTCCGCCGACGGCGGCCGGCCGGAGATCGACCGTGGCCAACTGCGCGGCCTGCTCCTGGACTCGATCGCCGAGGGCACGGTGCGATGGGACCGCGCCGTCAGCGAGGTCACCCCGCTGGCGGACGGCACCTGCCGGCTGCGCTTCGGTGACGGCACCGCCGAGGACTTCGACCTGGTGGTCGGCGCCGACGGCGCCTGGTCGCGGGTCCGCCCGGCCCTGTCGCCCGCCGCACCCCGCTACACCGGCGTCACCTTCGTCGAGACCGGATTCGACCACTGCGACACCCACCACCCCGACCTCGCGCGGCTGGTCGGCGACGGATCGATGCTGGTGAAGGGCGCCGGCAGGTCCCTGGTCGCCCAGCGCAACAGCAACGGCCACATCCGCGCCTACATCGCGCTGCGCGTGCCGGAGGACTGGCACATGGCCGCCGGTGTCGACCTCGGCGACCAGCGGGCCGTGCGAACGCACCTGCTGAGGGCGTTCGACGGCTGGGACGAGAGCCTGCGCTACGTCCTGCGCAACAACGACAGCGGGTTCGTCAGCCGGCCCCTGTTCGTCCTGCCCGCCCCGCACACCTGGCAGCACGTCCCCGGCGTCACGCTGCTCGGCGACGCCGCGCACCTGATGCCCCCGGTCGGACTGGGCGCCAATCTCGCCATGCTCGACGGCGCCGACCTCGCCCACGCCCTCGCCACCGAACCCGGCGTCGACGACGCCGTCCGCGCCTACGAGAGCGTCATGTTGCCGCGCTCGGTCGAGGCCGCGACGGACAGCGCGCAGGGACTCGACCACCTCGTTCCCGCGACGGCCCCCTGAACCGACTCCGCTCGGGCTCTGACTGTCTTCGCTCAGGGGCCTGATGTGGAGTCGTCCGGGGCGGGTCGAGCGACTGTCGGCTTCCACGGGCTGTCCGGACCCTTCGGTCGCTGCGCATTTGCGCAGGTCAGGGCGATGGCAGGGACTGAAGCGACTGAGGTTGGGAATTGGGTGCACGGTGTCGCTCGGTCGCCCGCGGCGGCATCCCGAAGGTCTGCTCGTTCCACATGACGCCGCCGTACTCGCGGGGCCCGTTCTGCTGCTTCACCCCCAGCCAGGGACGGCGGTGAGCGCAACGCCCGGCGGTGTCCTCACGGCGGCGGGGGCCGGCGGCTTCGCGGTCGTTCCGGTGGATCGCCGACCCCTTGAGCGGCAGCGGTGGTGACGTGCCAGCTGACGGGGAGGGTGAGCGGTGACTTGCTCGGGGATTCGTCGTCCCAGGTGGGTTCCTGTCCTTCGGCGAGGCGCAGTCGCGGGAAGCGGTCGAGCAGGGCTTCCAGTCCCACGGTCATCTGGGCCCGGGCCAGGTGCGCGCCGATGCAGTTGTGCGCACCCCGGCCGAAGGCGAGGTGCGGGTTCTCCGCCCGGCACAGGTCGAGCCGGTCGGCGTCGGTGAACACCCGCTCGTCGCGGTTGGCCGAGGCGAGGACGGGCAGGACGGCGTCTCCCGCGCGGATCCTGCGGTCGTGCAACTCGATGTCCTCGACGGCCTGGAGGACCACGACGCCGTTCATGACCGGTACGTAGCGCAGGAGTTCCTCCACCGCGCCGGGGAGGAGGCCGCGGTCGTCGCGGAGCCGGGCGTACCGGTCGGGAGCGGTCAGCAGGGCCACCACGGCGTCGGCCAGGAACATGGTGCTCGTGCGGTAGCCGGCGACCAGCATCGAGAGCCCGAAGGTCACCACGCTCTCCCCGTCCAGGGTGCCGGTCCCGCACGCGTGGACCAGCCCGGTGAGGACGTCGTCGGCGGGCTCGCGCCGCTTGCGGTCGAGCAGTGACGTGATGTACTCGCGCAGTTCGGAGGTGACCTCGCGGCCCTCGTCCAGGGTGACCATCGCCCCGAGGGCGGCGTCCGCCCTGGGCAGGAAGTACTCGCGGTCCTCGTAGGGGATGCCCACCAGCTCGCACATGGCCAGCAGCGGGAAGGGCTCCAGGAAGCCGCCGACCAGGTCGCCGGGCTGCCCGGCGGCCGTGAAGTCGTCCAGCAGCCCGTCGGCCGACCGGCGCAGTCGCGGCAGCCGGCGCCGGACGGAACGGACGCTGAACGGCTCGGCCAGAGCGCGGCGCAGGGCCTCGTGGCGGGTGCCGTTCAGTTCCATCATCGTGATCAGGCCCGGCTCGTCGTCGGCGGCCCGGTCGGGTCGGGGCGGCCAGTCGTTGATGGTCGGCCGGACCAGCCGGGGGTCCGCGATCAGGTCCCGGACGTCCTCGTAGCGGGTGGCGTACCAGGCGGTGGCGCCGATCGGCAGCCGGACCTGCGCGAGCGGGCACTCCCGGCGCAGCCACCCGTACTGCGTGGGCGGGCCCATGGTGCCCGGCGGCGGCAGGGGCAGGTCGATGGCGGGCGGGTCGGCGGCGGGTTGCGGCGGTGAGCTGCTCACTGGCGGTGCTCCCTGGTCGCGTACGAGGTGGTCGGGTACGAGCTGATCGCGTGCGAGGTGGTCGGGTACGAGCTGATCGCGTGCGAGGTGGCCGAGTGCGACGTGATCGCGTGCGAGGCGGTCACGTGCGAGGTGGCCGGTCGGGGCTCACCAGCTGACCGGGAGGGTCAGCGGTGACTTGGTCACGGATTCGTCGTCCCAGGCGGGTTCCTGTCCTTCGGCGAGGCGCAGCCGCGGGAAGCGGTCGAGCAACGCCTCGACCCCTGCGGACAGTTCGGCGCGGGCCAGGTGGGCGCCGAGGCAGTTGTGGGCTCCGCGTCCGAAGGCGAGGTGGCCTCCGCGGCCCGTGGTCGCGCCGGCCCGCTCCAGGTCGAGCCGGTCGGCGTCGGCGAACACCCGCTCGTCGCGGTTGGCGGAGGCCGGTACGGGGATGACGGCGTCGCCCTGGCGGATCGTCCGCCCGTGCAGTTCGATGTCCTCGGTCGCCAGGAGGATCACGGTGCCGTTCATCACCGGCATGTAGCGCAGGAACTCCTCCACCGCGCCGGGCATCAGCTCCCGGTCGTCGCGCAGACGGGCCCACAGGCCCGGCCGGGCGAGCAGGGTGTGCACGGTGTCGGCCAGGAAGAAGCTGCTGATGCCGAAGCCGACGGTGAGCATGGACAGCCCGAAGGCCATCACGTCGTCGTGGGTCAGCTCGCCGTCGTCGCACCGGCGGACCAGCCGGGTCAGGACGTCGTCGCCGGGCCGGTCCCGCTTCCGGGCGATCAGTGCGGCGACGTACTCGCGCAGCAGGTCGGTGACCCGGCGCCCCTCCTGGGAGGTCACCATGCCGCCGAGGGCCGCGTCCAGCACCGGGAGGAACCAGTCCCGGTCCTCGAAGGGGATGCCGACCAGGTCGCAGAGCACGAGCAGGGGGAAGGGGTCGGTGAAGCCGGCGACGAGGTCGCCGGGCGGGCCGTCGTCCTCGAACGTCCGCAGCAGTCGCCCGGCGAGCTCGCGGATGCGCGGCAGGTGGTCGCGCACGGCCCGGGAGCTGAACGGCTCGGCCAGCGCCCGGCGCAGGGCCGCGTGCCGGGGGCCGTCGAGTTCGGCGATCGTGACCAGGCGCGGCCCGTCGTCCGCGGGTTGCCCGGGACGTGGCGGCCAGTCGTTGATGGTCGGTCTGATCAGCCGGGCGTCCGCGAAGAGCATCCGGACGTCCTCGTGCCGGGTGGCGTACCAGGCGGTCGCGTCCATCGGCAGCCTGACCCTGGCCAGGGGGCAGGTCTCGCGCAGCCGCGCGGACTCCTCGGGCGGCCCCATGGTGCCCGGCGGCGGGAGCGGGAAGTTCAGGACGTCCGGCTCGGCGCCGTCCCCCCGCGCACCGGGCGGCGGTGCGCTCATGCCCGCGCCCCTTCCGGGTGACGGGGGCGGTGGCGGGGGCAGGGGCGTTCGATGTAACCGGTGGTGTAGAAGTACTCCAGGTAGCGGTCCAGCAACTCCGCGTCGACGGGAGGGCAGTGCAGGCCCGAGGCGGCCAGGTCGTGTTCGACGTTGGCCCGCCCGACGGTCGGGAAGGTGCCCTCGAAGTACATCTCCTTGACGGACATGTCGGCCCGCTTGCAGCGGTCCACGCACAGTGAGACGAACGGGGCCGTGGGGCTCGTGGGGTGCTGCGCGACGTGGCGGACGAGCTCGCCCACCCACTCCTCGTAGGGGAGCCGGGAGATCCGGTGGCCGGCGATGTCCATCCGGTCGAGCATGTCGCACAGGCTCGCGGCGCGGGGGTTGGTCAGGTGGTAGGTCCGGCGGGTGGCGCGGTGGGTGGTGGCGATGTGCACCACGGCGTCGGAGAGGAAGTCCACCGGGACGAAGTCCAGCGGCAGCCGGATGTCGGGGGCGAGCCCGGTCTCGCTGATGGTCCTGAACAGCGAGCAGATCGCGGTGTCGGTGTTGCACGCGCCGGTGTGCCGGTCGCCGGTGATCTCGTACGGACGGTAGACCGCCACCGGCAGGCCCTGGTCCTGGTCCGCGGCGTCGCGCAGCACCTCCTCGGCGACCCACTTGCTCTCGGCGTAGCCCATGGTGAGCCCGTCGGCGTGGTCGAGCGGCAGGTCCTCGTCGACGTGCCGTACGCCGGCGGTCCCGAAGCCGGCGAGCACCGCGATGGTGGAGAGGAAGTGCACCGGCACCCGGCGCCCGGCCGCCAGTCGGACGAGCTCCCTGGTGCCTTCCACGTTGGTGCGGCGCAGCGCGTCGTACGGATAGATGAAGTTGACCTGCGCGGCCGAGTGGATCACCAGGTCGACGGTGTCGGCGAGTTCGTCGGCGCGGCCCGGTTCCAGTCCGAGGCCGGGCTCGGCGAGGTCGGCGGGGAGGCACACGATGCGGTCGGCGGCTTCGGGGGTGGCGAGGCCGAAGCGGGCGAGGTTGCGCATCACCTTCTGCCGGGCGTGGGCGGGGGCCCGGCTGCGCACCGGGCAGCACACCCGGGCGTCGGTTCGGCGCAGCAGCGCGTCCAGGAGGAAGGCGCCGACGAAGCCGGAGGCGCCGGTGAGCAGCACCTCGGCGGGGTGGTGCCAGTCCGGTTCCGGCCCGCGCGGTGGCGGGAGGGTGAAGCCCAGCCGTGCCTCGGCGCGGAAGTCCACCGGGCCCGCGTCGGCGTTCACCCTGCCGTGCGGGCCCTGGAGGGCGGCGACGGCGGCGGTGAAGTCCTCCAGGGTCGGGGAGCGCAGCAGGCTGTGGACGAGGGTGCGGCCGTGCCGGGCGTCGAGCTCGAAGGCGGCCAGCGTACGGGTGACGGCCTCGGCTGCCAGCAGGGAGTCGCCGCCGATGTCGAAGAAGTTGTCGCCCGGCGCCGGGTGCACGCCCAGCACCACCTGCCAGATCCGGGCCACCGTGTCCTGCGGGCCGGCCGCGGTGCCGTTCACCGCCGCCGGGACGGCAGCCTGCTCGGTCGCCGCCACCCTGTGTAGCCGGGCGCGGTCGACCTTGCCCCCGGCCGTCACGGGGAACCGCGCGAGTTCGACCAGCCGCGCGGGCACCGCGGGTGCGGGCAGCCAGGCGGCGAGGCCGCTGCGGATGCGGTCCAGGGTCAGTGCCTGGCCGGGGCGGGCCGGGGTCACGTACCCGATCAGGGCGTCGCCCTCGCGTTCGACGACGGCCTCGCCCACCGCGTCGTCCGCGCGCAGCCGCGCCTCCACCTCGTCCGGTTCGATGCGGTGTCCGCGCAGTTTGATCTGCCGGTCGACCCGGGCCCGGTACTCCAGTACGCCGTCCGGGTGCCGGACCACGCGGTCACCGGTGCGGTAGAGGCGCGTACCGGGCCCGACGAGGTCGTCGACGAAGCGCTCGGCGGTCAGCCCGGGGTCGCCGAGGTACCCCAGGGCGAGCCCGTCCCCGCCGACGAGGAGCTCGCCTTCCTCGCCGGTGTCGGCGAGCGTGCCGTCCGGGCGCAGCACGTGGCAGGTGGAGTGCTCCAGGGGGAGGCCGATCGGCACGGCCGTCGCCTCGGGGGGCAGGTCGTGCAGCGCGTGTGCGGTGGACACCACGCTGTTCTCGGTCGGCCCGTAGAAGTTGACCACGGTGGTGTCCGGGCAGGCCGCCAGTATCGCGCGGGCCAGTTCCGCGTCCATCGCCTCGCCTCCGGCCGAGGCGAACCGCAGGGACCGCAGCGCCGAGGGCCTGGTGCGCGCGATGTGGTGGAACACCCCGGTGGTCAGGTAGGCGATGCTGACCCGCTCGGAGAGCAGCAGCGATTCCAGGGCGGTCGGCGAGAGCAGTTCCTCCTGGTCGGCGATCACGACGCAGGCGCCGGCGAGCAGCGCGGGCCAGATCTCGATCGTGGAGGCGTCCGAGGAGAGGCCGTAGGCGTGCAGGACCCGCTCACCGGGCCGCGGCCGCTGCCGGACCAGGTCGGAGGCGGCGAGGCGGACGATTCCGCGGTGCGGGATCGCCACGGGTTTGGGGCGGCCGGTCGAGCCGGAGGTGAACATCACGTAGGCGCAGTCCGCGGGGAGCACCCGGGGCTGCGGCACCGCGGCCGGGGCGGTCGGGGCCGGGCCGCCCAGGTCGATGCGGGAGCGCACGCGCCGGATGCGGCGGGAGCTGCCGGGCAGCGTGACGACGGTGTGCACTCCCGCGTCCTCGGCCATCGCCTGCAGACGCGCGGGTGGCGAGGCGTCGTCGAGCGGGACGTAGGCCGCACCGGTCTTGAGGATGCCCAGGAACGCGACCAGCGCCTCCGGGGAGCGGGCCCCGCACACCCCGACGGTGTCGCCGTGCCGCACGCCGGAGTCGTGCAGCCGGGCCGCCACCGCGTCGGAGCGGAGCTTGAGTTCGCCGTAGCTGATGCCGCGGCCGTGCTGGACGGAGGCGATGGCCCGCGGGCGGTGCACCGCCCGGGCGTCGAACAGCTCGTGGAGGCAGCGATCGCGTGGATAGGGCACCGCCGCGGCGTGCTCGGCCGTCTCCTGATGCGTCGTCGTTCGGGTCTTCATCGGGACGTCACGCTCTCTGCCGCACACGGACCGCGCGCGGGTGGCTACGGTTCGAACTCCTTGGCGAAGGCGGCGAAGTCGGCGGTCCGCCATCTCTCGGGCCTCATGCGGATGAGGACGTCGTCGGCCAGCTGCCCCCGGTTGGCGTCCAGGTACGCCGCCGCCGTGTCCGCGTCCAGGTACCGGCGGGCCAGCTCCTCGCGTGCGTCCGGCGGCAGCGGGTCCTCGACGGCCACCACCGGCCCCTCCACGCTGACGTAGCGGTAGGGCGCCGACTCGACCTGCGCGCAGAGGCTGAACCGGCCCGCGCTGCGGATGAGCCGGGCCTTCAGCGTCGTGCGCCCGGTCTGGATCGTCACCAGCCCGCCGGGCCGGTAGGAGTACCAGAGCGGGACGAGCAGCGGTCCGCCGCCGTCGCGCGCGTCGTCCACCCCCAGGATTCCCACGTGCGGGGCGGCGAGGAACGCCTCCCGGGCTTCGACCGACATCCTGAGATCCACTGGTACCGCCTCGATTCGGCAGGAGACGCATCCGGTATCGATCCGCGCGAGGGAGCGTGAGCCGGCGGGGGCCTCCGGGCGGCCGGCGCGTGACCGCCGCAGGTCGGTGCGGGTCCTCGGTCCTTCTCGTCCGGTGCGCACGGCCTTCGGGAACCCGGTGGGGCGGCCGGGGCAGGGCCGGGGCCGGGCTCTCTCCTCCACGTTTCCACCACACCCGGGTGGCTCGCATCCCGGCGGCCGCGCACGCGGTGCCCCCGCTGCCCCGCCGAGGAGCACGACGGGCGCTGCGGGGGGATCCTGCCAGTGCCGGCCGTCAGGTGGTTCCCGGCCGGTTCCAGGAGGAGGAGGGGCACATGAGGGCGGCCATCCGGGCCGAGGGCCTGGTGAAGGACTTCGGCGACGTACGGGCCCTGGACGGGGTCGACCTGGACGTGCCGGAGGGGACGGTGCTGGGCCTGCTCGGCCCCAACGGCGCCGGCAAGAGCACCACGGTGCGGGTGCTCACCACCCTGGTGCGGCCCGACGCGGGCAGCGCCCACGTGGCGGGGGTGGACGTGCTCAAGCACCCCGGCCGGGTCCGCAGCCTGCTGGGCCTGTGCGGCCAGTACGCGGCGGTCGACGAGTACCTCACCGGCCGGGAGAACCTCCAGATGGTCGGCGAGCTCTACCAGATGCGGAGCAGGGACGCCAAGGTGCGCGCCCGGGAGCTGCTGGAGTGGTTCGACCTCGCCGAGGCGGCCGACCGGCCGGCCAGGACCTACTCCGGTGGCATGCGCCGCCGGCTCGACCTGGCGGCCGCGCTGGTGGTGCGGCCGCCGGTGATGTTCCTCGACGAGCCGACCACCGGTCTGGACCCGCGCAACCGGCTGGCGCTGTGGGAGGTCGTCGAGATGCTGGCGGCGGAGGGCACCACGTTGCTGCTCACCACCCAGTACCTGGAGGAGGCCGACCGGCTGGCGCACGACATCGTCGTGGTCGACCACGGCCGGGTGATCGCCCGCGGGTCCGCCGACGACCTCAAGACCAGGACCGGCGGCGAGCGGGTGGAGGTGGTGGTCCACGACCGTGAGCAGATCGGTGCGGCCGTCGCGGCGCTCACCCCGTACGGCGGGGGCCCGCTCAGCGTGGAGCAGCACACCCGGCGCATCCTCGTGCCGGTGGGCGGGGGCGCCCGGGTGCTCGCCGACGTCATCCGCGAGCTGGACGGGCTGGGCGTCCTCATCGACGACATCGGCCTGCGCAGGCCCACCCTCGACGACGTCTTCCTCTTCCTCACCGGCCACGCGGCCGAGGAGAACGAGCCGGGAAAGCCGCCTCGGACGGCTTCCGGGGCCGGGCGGCGCCGGTGGGCACGGGACGCCCGGGGGAATTCCCGGCGGGGGCTTCGGCGCTCCCACGGGAGGCAGTGACTCCAGTGATGGTCGAAGCAGTGCTGGTCAAGGGAGTGGAAACCATGGGACAGCTGGATGGGAAGGTCGCCCTGGTGACCGGGGGCTCGGCCGGGATCGGTCTCGCCGTCGTGCGTCGGTTCGCCACCGAAGGTGCCACCGTCTACCTCACCGGCCGGCGCAAGGCCGAGCTGGACGAGGCCGTGGAAGCCGTCGGCGAACGGGCCGTCGGCGTCCAGAGCGACGTGTCGAACCTCGACGACCTCGACCGGCTCTTCGCGGCGATCGAGGCCCGCAGCGGACGGCTGGACGTCGTGGTGGCCAATGCCGGCGTCGGCGAGTTCGCCCCGCTCGGGAAGATCACCGAGGAGCACTACGACCGGGTCTTCGACATCAACGTCAGGGGCGTGGTCTTCACCGTCCAGAAGGCGCTGCCCCTGTTGCCGGACGGCGCCTCGGTGATCGTGCTCTCCTCCACCAACGCGTCGACGGGCGTCCGGGCGATGAGCGTCTACAGCGCCACCAAGGCCGCCGACCGCAACCTCGTCCGCACGTGGGCCGCCGAGCTCGCGGGCCGCGGCATCCGGGTCAACGCCATCAGCCCCGGCCCGATCGAGACTCCCGCCATCCGCGGTCTGAGCGCGCAGGAGGCGCCCGGGGTGGACGAGCTCATCGCCAGGATTCCGCTGGGCCGGATCGGACGCCCCGACGAGGTCGCCGCCGCGGCCCTCTTCCTCGCCTCGGACCAGAGCTCCTTCACCACGGGAGCCGAACTCTTCGTCGACGGCGGCCTCAACCAGGTCTGACCGTCCAGGTGAGGTCGAGGGTTTGGGCGGCGCCGCCGCCGGGGGCGGGTTCGACGGTCGGTTCGCCGTTCCCGGGGTGTCGACGTGCGGGTCCGGCCCGGGGCGGTGACCGCTTCGCGGAAATCGGGTCGCTGTCGTCGGGGGGATCAGGAGATCCTTTGGCGTCTAGGCTGAACAGCCGCTGATCATCTCAAGTGCTCGAAGGATTGCGCATGACCGTTCCCGCCCCGCCCGACAGACCGCAGTCCGCCGAGGGGTCGGCCGACACCGACGCATGGGCGGCGCCGAGCCTGAGTCAAGGTCAAGGTCAAGGTCAAGGTGAGGGTGAGGGCCCGGGTCAGGGCGAGGCCCCGGCGCCCGCCGCCACCGCTACCGCCACCGCTGTCGCGCCTCCTGCCGCTGCCCCCGGCGCGCCCCCTACCGTGCCCCCTGCCGTGGCCCCGGGCGTCCCGTACTGGCCGCCGTACGCGTACCCGATGCCGGCGCCGCAGCCCCGCAACGGCCTGGGCACCGCGGCCATGGTGCTCGGGATCGTCGGTGGCGTCCTCAGCCTGGCCGTCATCTTCTTCTGGCTGTCCTGGCTGCCGGCCCTGCTCGCCGTGGTCTTCGGCGTCATCGGGCTGGGCTACGTCCGCAAGGGCCTGGCGACCAACCGGGCGATGGCGCTCGCGGGCGTGATCCTGGGCGTCTCCGGTCTGCTGGTCTCGGTCGGCGCCGGGGTGTTCGTCGTGACGCGGGTGCAGGCGGCCAACGAGGAGCGGCGGGCGGAGGAGAACGCCGCGCGCGCTCGCGCCGACGCCGCGACCCAGGCCGACAACGAGCGGGCGGCGAGGGAGCGGGAGCGGATCGAGGCCGAGCGCAGGAGGGCCGAGGCCGAGCAGGAGACGACGGCCGCGGACGAGCGGGCCCGGCGCCTGTCGTTCGGTCAGTCCTACACCTACGCGGACGGCCTGAAGGTCACGATGGCCGCGCCGACGCCGTACGTTCCGAGTGACAGCGTGTCGGACACCCCCAAGAACGCCAAGATCATCCAGGTGAGGATCACCGTCGTCAACACCGGGTCGGAGAACGTCTCGCTCAGCGGTTCGGGGCTGCCCACCATCAGGGACGCCAAGGGCAACCTCGTCTTCACGCTGATCGACGGAAGCGGACGGATGAAGATCCTCAAGGGCTCGCTGGCCCCGGGCGAGGAGGCCACCGGCCTGACGGCGTACGCCCTGCCGGGCAGCGCGGCCGACCGGTTCTCCGTCCAGTTCGACTACGGTCTCGGGCGGCTGCGCAAGGACGTCATCTGGTCCGGCTCCCCGAGCTGACCCGGGGCCGCTCCCAGCAGGGACCGGGGCGCGGCACCTGCCGCGCCCCGGTCCGGTGTCGGGGGAGTCTCAGAGCTTGAGTCGGCCCCTCCTTTGTTTATGTGTGCGAACTGTTGTGCCGGAATCGCCGCCGGATGACTGCCGTGCGATTCGGGCTGGGCCGGATTCGCCTTCGCGGTGCGATATCGATCCGCCTGTCGCCGTGCACCCGGGATTTCCTGCGAAGTCGCCTTTTTGCTACCACAGATCGTGAACGATCTTTGCCGTCGGGCACTCGGGGGACGGCGGCGTGTACTTGCCGGGTCTTCCGTCGGCGCCGGGTTACGTTCTGCGGCAGACCTTTTCGGTGTCGGCCCGCCGGGCCGCCCAGCGGATAAGGGGAGACCCCAGTGCTGCCCAGTCCACCCCTCCCGCCCGGCGGCCGACGCGCCCCGGCCGCGGACCGCCTGCCCGGTTTTCCGGGTGCGGAGCACTGGCGGCGTGAGGAGAGGTCCGGACTGCACTACGTCGACCACGGATCCGGCGACGTCGTGCTCATGCTGCACGGCAATCCGACGTGGGGATATCTGTGGCGGCGTCTGATCACCGGGCTGGCCGGGGATTTCCGCTGCGTCGTGCCGGACCAGCTGGGCATGGGGCTCTCCCAGCGCAGGACCGGTGCCGGTCCGATTCCGCTTGCTCAGCGGCTGGAGCACCTCGACGCGCTGGCGGCCCACCTGATCGAGCAGCGCCGGGCGTCGTCGGCAGGCTGGACCCTAGCGGTGCACGACTGGGGAGGGCCGATCGGCCTGGCCTGGGCGAGGCGGCACCCCGGGCTGGTCACGAAGCTGGTCGTGCTGAACAGCGTGGGTTTCCGCTGGCCCGAGGGCTACCGTCTGCCGCGCTCGCTGGCCCTGCTGCGCGACGTCCGGCCGCTCGGCGAGGCGGCGCACCTGCTGAACGTCTTCCCCAGGGCGGCGCTGCGGGCCGGGGTGGTCCGACCGCTGTCCGCCGAAGTCCGCTCCGCCTACCTGCGGCCGTACCGCAGCGCGTGGCAGCGCCGCGCGGTGCGGGACTTCCTGCGGCAGATCCCGCGCAGCGGCGCGGACCCCGCCTGGTCCCTGGTCGACCCCGGCGGGGACAGCGCCGACCTCGCCGCGCTGCCGGTGTTCATCGGCTGGGGCCTGCGCGACCCGGTGTTCACCCCGCTCGTCCTGCGGGAGTGGCGGCGCAGACTCCCGCACGCCGAGGTGCACGCCTTCGCCGACGCGGGCCACTTCGTCCTGGAGGACGTCGGCGAGTCCCTGATCAGGCCGCTTCGGCGCTTCCTGTCCACGCGATGACGAACTGTCACGGAAAGGTGCCCATGCCCTCGCCCCACAGCAGGATCGGTCTCGTGCGGGTCCATGTCCCCGAGGCCCGCCAGAGTTCCCGCGAGATCGAGGAGGAGCTGCGCCGGCAGAGCCCCGGGGCCGCACTGCCGGCGGGACTGCTGGAGCACATGTTCGGGCTGCGCGAGCGCTGCGTGGCGTCGCCGGGGGACCTGCCCTCGGATCTGGCGGCCCGGGCGGGTGCCGCCGTCCTGGAGGACGCCGGCCTCCCGCCCGAGGCGATCGACCTGCTCGTGTACACCGGGATCACCAAGGACCTCGACGAGCCGGCGACCGCGAACGTGGTGGCCGCCAAGCTCGGTGTCACGGCACCGGTCTTCGATCTGATGAACGCCTGCAACGGCGTGCTCAGCGCGCTGGAGAGCGCGGACGCACTGATCAGGCTCGGCTCCTACCAGCGGGTGCTGGTGGTCGCCGGGGAGGCGTCCAGCCGGCTCACCCGCTGGCGTGTCCCGGACCGTGGCCGGCTCGCATCGGCGATGGCCAGCCTCACGCTGGGCGACATGGGGGCGGCCGTGCTGGTCGAGGCGAGTGAACGGCCCGGCATCCTCGGCAGCCGGTTCTTCGCCAACCCCGCCGCGTGGCCGAGCGCGGTACTGCGCAGCCCGTACGCCACCGGCCGGATGCACGAGTTGGAGGTCGACGACGCCGCGTTGACGGCCTCGTTCGCGGGGCTGCGGGAGCAGGCCGTCAAGGCCGCCGAAGAACTGATCGGTGACGTGGCCGACTGTGCGCTGTTCTGCGTCCACCAGCCCTCGGCGGCCATGACCCGCACCCTCTGTTCGACCACCGGTATCCCCGAGGAGGCCGTGATTCCCACCTTCGCCCACTACGGCAACGTGGCCACCGCCACCATCCCGCTGCAACTGGTCCTCGCGCAGGAGCAGGGCCGGCTGCGCGAGGGCGACCTGGTGGGGCTCCTCGGCCTGGCCAGCGGTACCAGTGTCGGCGTCATGGCACTGCGGTGGTGAGCGCGGTCCCCGGGGCGACCAGGGAGCAGGACGCCTGGCCGGAGACCCTCGCCGCCCAGCTGGCCGGCTGGGCCGACCTGCAACCGGACCGTACCGCGCTCGCCTGGCCCGCTCCGCGCGGGCGTTGGCACACCGTCGACTTCGCGACGCTGGAGGCCGCCTGCCGCGCGCGCACCCGCGAACTGGGCGAGGCGGGTGTCCGCGCCGGGCAGAAGGCCGTGGTAATGGCCCGCGACCCGTACGACCTGGTGACCACCGTGTACGGGCTGCTCGCCCTCGGCGCGGTGCCGGTGCTGATCGACCCGGCGCTGCCCCGACCGGCGCTGCGGGCCTGTCTGGACGAGACGCGGCCCGAGGTGTTCATCGGCGACCCGCTCGCCCAGCTGGCCCGGCTGCTGCTCGGCTGGGCCCGCCCGTACGTCACCGTCTCGCTGCTCACGGGCCGCGCGCGGCGGGCGTGGCGCGCGCGTCGGCCGGAGCCGGAGACGGAGGCTGAGCGGCCGGAGCCGTCGTGGCCGAGCCCGCCGCCCGCGGCCTCGCTCGCGCTGATCGCCTTCACCTCCGGCTCCACCGGAGTGCCCAAGGGTGTGGAGTACGACCACCGCCAGCTGGCCGCCCAGGTCCGTTCCATCGCCGGGCTGCTGGGGCTGGGCCCGGGCGAGGTGCTGCTCGCCGGGTTCCTGCCCTTCGCCCTGTTCGGGCCCGCCACCGGCGCCACCACCGTCGTCCCGGCCATCGACCACCTCAGACCGGCCCGCACCCGGGGCGCCGAACTGGCGCGCGCCGTCACCGAACACTTCACCTCGGTGGTGTGCGCCTCCCCGGCGGTGCTGCGGGCCCTGGCCGGGGAGTGCGAGCACGGCCGCCTGTCGCTCGCCCCGGTGCGGCTGGCCTGTTCCTTCGGCGCCCCGCTGTCCGAACGGCTGGTGCGTGCGCTGCGCCGGGCGCTGCCGGAGGAGGCGACGCTGCTCAGCGCGTACGGCGCCACCGAGTGCCTGCCGGTCAGCGTGATCGACAGTGCCGAACTGGCCGCCGCGCACGCGGAACCGCTGCACGCCCACCGCGGGGTCTGCCTGGGCCGCCCGGTGCCCGGCATCACGGCCCACGTCCTGGTGCCGGTCGGCCCCGTCTCCTACAACCGGCCGGTGCCGCAAGGGAGTTACGGGGAGATCACGGTCGGCGGCCCGCAGGTCAGCCGGGCCTACCACGCCCGCCCGGGAGCGAACGCGGCCGCCAAGGTCGGCAGCGGCGAGGACGTGCTGCACCGCACCGGCGATCTCGGCTGGCTCGACGAGAGCGGCCGGCTGTGGTTCCTCGGGCGCTCCGCGCACCGGGTGCACGGAGCCGGGTTCGCGCTCGACACCGCCGTGGTCGAGCGGATCGCCGACGCGGTGCCCGGCATCGGCCGCACCGCACTGATCGGCCTCGGGCCCGCGGGCCGTCAACGGCCGGTGCTCTGCGTGGAGTTGGCGCCATCGGCGGCCAGCTCGGGGACGGCCGTCCTCCAGGGGCTTCGGCACGCCCTGTCGGCGGTGCCGGGCGGCCACCGGATCGCCACCGTCCTGCTCCACCGCCGGCTGCCCACCGACCCGAGGCACAACTCGCGCGTCGACCGCGAGCGCCTCGCCCGCTGGGCCCGCCGCCGGCTGCGCCCAGGTGGCGTGCTGGGCGGCGGGAGATGAGGGTCCTGGTCACCGGGGGCAGCGGCTTCCTCGGCCTGGAACTGTGCCGCCGCCTCGCCGGGCGCGGCGACATCGCGGTCTCGCTGCACCGCCGCTGGAGTCCGGAGCTGGAACGGCTCGGGGTCCGCCAGCACCTCGGCGACATCGCCGACCCGCGGACCGTCCGGCGGGCCCTCGCCGGGTGCGAGGCGGTGATCCACAACGCGGCCCTGGCCGGGGTCCGGGGCCCCGAGCGGCCGTACCGCACGGTCAACGTCGACGGCACCCGGCACGTGCTGACCACCTGCCGTGCCCTCGGCA
This sequence comes from Kitasatospora sp. NPDC057940, assembly GCF_042887425.1. Taxonomy (NCBI): domain Bacteria; kingdom Bacillati; phylum Actinomycetota; class Actinomycetes; order Kitasatosporales; family Streptomycetaceae; genus Kitasatospora; species Kitasatospora sp. NPDC057940. The sequence goes on along the minus strand of NZ_JBHVPH010000003.1, from coordinate 109,560 downwards.
TCCGCCAACTGGTCTATACCTCCACCGCGAGCGTGGCCTTCACCCCCGAGGGCGGCGTCACGGGAGCGGACGAGTCCCGGCCCGGGCCCCGGCGCCACTCGGCCGCCTACCCCCGCACCAAGGCCCAGGCCGAGGCGGCCGTCCTCGCCGCCAACGGCCCGGACCTGGCCACCACGGCGCTGCGCCCCCACCTGATCTGGGGGCCCGGCGACCCGCACTTCCTGCCCGCCCTGCTGCGGGCGACCCAAGGCGGGCGACTGCTGATGCCGGGCCGCGGCACCAACCTCGTCGACACCTGCCCCCTCGCCACCGCGGCCCACGCCCACCTGCTCGCACTGGACCGGCTGCGACCGGGCCACCCGGCGGCCGGACGGGCCTACTTCATCGCCCAGGGCGAACCCCGGCCGCTGCGCGAGGTGGTGACCGGGCTCCTCGCGGCAGCCGGACGCCGCGCGAGCTGGCACCCGGTGCCCTACCCCGTCGCCCTGGCCGCCGCCGTCCTGGCCGACGCCACGACGACGGTGCTCCGCCGCCACACCGACCACGGTCTCAGCCGGTTCCTGCTCCACCAGCTCACCCGGCCGCACTGGTTCGACCTCACGGCGGCCCGGCGCGACCTCGGCTTCGAGCCGCCCACCACCTTCGACCAGGCCATGGCCGAGCTCACCCGCCACCACCGCACCACCGGCGGCTGAGCCCGCCCCTCACACTCCGGAAAGGAACCACCCCTATGGACACGACGCTCTCCGTGCACGACGTCTGCGACACCGCCCGGGCCCTGCTCGTCGAGCGTTTCGGCGTATCCGCCGACGCCGCCGGCCCCGACGCCACGTTCGAGGAGATGGACGTCGACTCGCTCGCACTGGCCGAGTTCGCCTTCGTGCTCCAGGACGAGTTCGGCATCCTGATCAGCCAGGAGGACGCCGGCCGGCAGAGCACGCTCAGCGACGTCGCCCGGATCGTCCGGGCCCGGCTCGGCGACGCCACCGAACCCGTCGCGTGAACCGCCCCGAGATCGCCGTCACCGGCCTGGGGCTCGTCACCCCGGCCGGGGTCGGCGCCGAGGAGACCTGGCGGCGGGTCTGCGCCGGAACCCCCACCGCGGCACCGGACCCCGAGCTCGACGGCGCCCCGGTGACGTTCTCCTGCCGCATCCCCGCCATGGACCTGGACACCGTGGTCGGGGTCAGGAAGGCCTGGCGGATCGGACGGTTCGGCAAGCTCGCGCTGCTCGCGGCCCGGGAGGCCGTCCAGGACGCGGGCCTGGTCACCGACGGGTGGGACGGCGCCCGGGTCGCCGTCGTGTTCGGGGTGGGCTTCGGCGGCGCGCCGCACTGGGAGGACCAGCTGCGCCGACTCCACCAGCGCGGGCCGGCCCACGTCTCGCCGACACTCATCCCGATGGTCATCGGCAACATGGCCGTCGGCGAGGTGGCCCAGGAGTTCGGCGCGCGCGGCCCCACCCTCGCCTGCGCCACCGCCTGCGCCTCCGGTGCCACGGCGCTGGCCGTCGCCCACGACCTGCTGGTCGCCGGGTCCTGCGACCTCGCCCTGGCCGGCGGCACCGAAGCCGCCCTCAGCCCGCTGGTGGCGACCGGCTTCCACCGGATGGGCACCCTGTCGGCGCGCGGGCACGACGTACCGGGCGCCTCCCGGCCGTTCGCCGCCGACCGGGACGGCTTCGTCCTGGCCGAGGGCGCCGCCGTGCTCGTCCTGGAGCGCGCCGCGGACGCGAAGGCGCGCGGCGCCCGGGCGCGCGCCGTGCTCGCCGGACACGGCGCCAGCAACGACGCCCACCACCCGACCGCGCCGCCCCAGGACGCCGCCGGTGCGGAACAGGCGCTGCGCACGGCGCTGCGCAGTGCGGGCCTGGGTACCGGCGACGTCGACCACGTCAACGCCCACGGCACCTCCACCCCGCTCAACGACGCCGCCGAGGCCGGCCTGATCGCCCGCACCCTGCCGCACCGGCCCAGCGTCACCGCCCCCAAGGGCGTGCTCGGCCACAGCCTCGGCGCGGCCGGCGCGATCGAGGCGGCGCTCACCGTGCTGACCGTCGAGCACGGGCTGGTACCGCCGGTCGCCAACCTCACCCCCGACCTCGCCGAGTTCGACATCGACTGCGTCACCGGGACGGCGCGCCGACAGCGCATCGACGCGGCGCTGAGCCACTCCTTCGGCTTCGGAGGCCACAACGTCGTCCTCGCCCTGCGCCGGAGCTGACCCCCGGGCGGGTGCGGCCCGGGGCGCCCGGCCCGAACGGCGAGCCCCCGGGCGTCGGACGGTGCCCGGGGGCTCGTGAGCGCGTGCTGTGCGCTCAGAGGGAGGCGAGGCTGAAGTCCACCTCGTGGTTCCCGGTCAGGGCCGTCACTCCGGTGTCACAGGAACCGGTGATGCCGGACAGGTCGAAGCTGCCCTGGTAGCTGTTGAGGGGCAGGAGGGTGCTGGTCGCGTCCGTGATGCCGGTCTCGTCGTTGGTCACCTCGCTGCCGCCCGAGTTGCCCTTCTCCCCGCCGTGGAAGGCGACGGTGGTGCGGCCGAGGGGCAGGTTGTCGGCGTCGTACCAGGTGAAGGTCGTCGCTCCGGAGAAGGGATGGAAGGACACGCAGGAGAACGTCCCGGTGCCGACCGAGGAGATCGTGCCGTGGTCGACGTCCGAGTTGGTTCCGGCGGCGCTGTAACAGTCGTTGAGACTGCCTTCGACCGTGTACGAGTTCGCTACCGCGTCGTCGGTCACCGGGTTCCTGAACGTCAGCGTCACCGGCCCGGTGCAGGTCAGGTTGTCCAGGACCTCCGTCGCCTGCGCGGACCCGACCGCCCCCGGGATCGCCACGGCCAGCAACCCGCCCGCGGCCGCCGCCACCATCAGACGCCTCATCGTGTGCCCTTCTTCCTGTTCATCGGTGTCTTGCCTTGGCGCCAAGGATCGTCTGTGCTCGATCAACCGGTATTTCTGCGCCGCCGGCGCACTCCGTGTCTCACCCGGACAGCGGGACGGGGCGGCCAGGCGGCCGGTGCGGGTGCCCCGCCGCGGACGGGCCGGGTCACCCGATCCCCCCTCCGGCGTCGCGGGAGGACCGCGGCGACAGCACTGTTTGAGCATGAGCTACGACGATCGGGTGACGGCCGGAACCCGCGTGAGGCCTGCCCGCCCCCGGAGGGTGCGCGCCGCCCTCGGTTCCGGCTGCCTCGCGGGGGCGCTGGTCCTGCCCGCCGGCGTCACCGCACCCGCCCGGGACGCGACCACCCGGACCTTCACCACCGACGCCACGTTCACCGTCCCGGACGGTGTCACCGGCATCACCGTCACCCTCGTCGCGGCGGGTGCCGGGGGCGGCGGAGGGGGCGGCGGTGGTGGCACCGGCCTCTTCAAGAGCGGCGGCGGGGGAGGGGCGGGAGGAGGCGGCGGCGGAGGTGCCCGGGTCACCTGCACCCTGGCCGTCACCCCCGGCGACGTGCTGACCCTCACCGTCGGCACCGGCGGAGCCGGTGGGGCGGGAGGCGCCAGCGGGGAGGAGGCCGACCCGGGCGTCGACGGCGGCGACGGGGGCGCCGGCGGCCGGTCCGCCCTCACCGGCGGCGGAGCCGTCCTGGCACTCGTGGACGGCGGGTCACGGCCCGGTGGCGGTGGCACGGGCAGCGTGCTCGGCGGCGCCCGGGGCGAGGGAGGCCACGGCGGAGGGACCGACCCCGCGTCCGCCTGCGAGGGCGGCCGGCCCAGTGGCACCGTTGGATCCGACGGTGACCCCGGCGCCGCCGGTGAGGAAGGGGCCGACGTGACACCGGCGACCGTCGGCGTCACCGTCCCCGGCAGCACGGGAGGCGAAGGTGGCGAAGGCGGTGCAGCGGGGGCTCCGGTGCCGGCCACCTGCCCCGCGGGCACTGGCGACGGCGGGGACGGCGGGGACGGCGGCGACGGCCAGGACTACGTCGGCAACTTCGACGACCCCCAGACTCCCGGCGAGGACGGCACCGAGGGCACCGCGGGCGGCGACGGCTGCATCACGCTCACCTTTTAGACCTCGGCCGGATCCGGCGGCCACGACACCGCGCTCGCCCCCGCCGCCACCTCCGGGAGCTGACACCGGGACGAGGACGCCAGGCGCGTCAGCCGTTCAGGAAAGAGCTGGATCATTCGGCGCGTCCCGCCTTACGGTGGCGCCATGAGTGATCACTCCGCAGCGCCTGTCGTGCCCATAGCGGCCCATGAACCCCCCTACTACCTGGCCGTCTTCACGGCAGTGCGGACCCAGAACCAGAACGGTTACAGCGAGACCAACGCGCGCATGGAAGACCTGGTGAAGGACATCCCCGGGTACCTGGGGATGGACCACGCCCAGACCCCCGGCGGCCTGGGCATCACCGTCGGGTACTTCCGCGACGCCGACGCCCTCACGGAGTGGCGGACCAACGTCGAGCACCGCGCGGCGCAGCAGCGCGGGCAGGCCGAGTGGTACCAGAACTACACGCTGCACGTGGCGAAGGTGGAGCGCAGCCACGGCTTCAGCCGACCGTAGGGCCCGCGGGGCCCGGTAGCGGGCCGGCCGGCTCCCGTCGTCCAGACGGGCCGCGACGGTCGGGGCCGGACCGGACGTGTCGCGGGTCTGGACAGCGGTGCGGGGGTCGGCCAGTCTTCACCACCATGACCCTCCCGCTCCCCGAGCACGTCCCCGGTGCCGCGCGCCCCGCGCTCTTCGAAGCCGTCACGGCCGTCGGCGACGAGGCCGTCGCCCTGCTCGCCGGCGGCCGCGGCGACACCCCGATACCCGGCGCCGAGTGGACGGTCGGCGAGGCCGCCGCCCACCTGGCGATGGCCAACGAGCTGATGGCCGCATTGGCCGCCGGCGAGGAACGGCCGTACGGGGACGGCACTGCGGGTTCGCTGGCCGCCGCGAACGAGGCCGCGCTGGCCAGGCGGCCGGAGCGGGACCTGACCGTGCTCGCCGGGGAGATCGCCCGGCAGGCAAGGGAGTTCACGGCGGCGGCCGGCGCCCGTGCCGGCACCGAGCCGGTGCTGACCCCGCTCGGCCCGATGGACGTGGACACCCTCGGCGCCTACCTGCTGACCCACATGCTGGGCCACCTCTACGACATCGCCGTCGCGCTCGGGCGGCCGCACCCGATCGACCGGCACCGCGTCGAGCTGACGATGCCGTTCCTGCGGACGGCGATGCCCCGGGTGGTGGACGCGCGCGCCTCGGCCGGTCACAGCGCCTGCTACCGGCTGCGGGTGTGCGGCCTGGGCGGCTTCGCGGTGACCTTCACGGACGGTGCCGCCGTGGTGAGCCAGGAGCCGCCGCGCCGCCCGGACTGTACGATCCTCACCGGCCCGGTGGCGTTCTTCCTCATCGCGCTGGGCCGCTGCACCGCCACCGGCGCCCTCGCCCGGGGCAAGGTGCTCGCCTGGGGACGCCGGCCGTGGCTGGCCCCGGGCTTCCCCCGGCTGTTCGCGGCCCCCTGAACACGGCGCCGCGCCGGGGCCTGCCCGTCGTTCGTAGCGGTGGTCCGTCGACACCGTCGACGGACCACCGCCGCGATCACGGCTGGGCGGTCACACCGTGATCGGGTTGCCGCAGAAGGTCCACCACGTGGGCGGGGACCAGCTGTACTCCTGGAGGCCGCAGATCACGATGCTGGAGACCTTCGGCTTGAACTTGTCCGCGACGGCCTTGCCCCGCTCCGCCTCCAGCACCCCTGCCTCGGGTCCGTTCCAGCTCGTCGTGACATGGACGATGCCCTTGGAGAAGTGGCCCTGATCGGTGAAGATCCAGACCCAGCCCTCCGAGCAATTGTCGACCTGCACCTGGACGTTGTCGTAGTGGTAGGTCTTGGTGCAGCCGGCCGTGGCGGAGGTGCTCGCCATGGCCGGGGAGGCCGACACGGTGGTCAGAGCGGCCACGGCGAGGCCCAGGGCGCCCGCCGTCTTCGTCAGCTTGCCCGACAGTTTCTTCAAGGTGACAACTCCCGTGGTGTGGTCCCGACATGTCTGCTCGTCGGGTGGCCCCACTGTGCCGTCACACTCGCGCGTGCCGCATCGGTCATCTGACTGCCCGGTACTCCGGTACGACCCTGCTGTTCGACCTCGGGTGACGGCATTCGGTGGGAGCGGGGCCGGGCCGCGGGTCGGCTCGGTGGGTGGCACGGGTGCGTACCCCGGCCCTCGTGTGCCCTTTGGAGCAGAGATCGGTGCCCGATCGTCCGTTGTGCTGCGCGACGACAGCCCGGCCGGATATGTCAGAGGGAACACCTGTCGCGTCTCCGAAGGGGTTCCCCATGCACGCGAAAGACCCCGGCAAGCCGTCGGAGCCGCAGCGGCGCCGCGACCTGCCGCGCAAGGCCGCTCCGGCGGCCGACGGGCTGGGGCTGAGCCTCGGGGGCGGGTCTCCGCAGACGGTCCTCGCCCTGCAACGCGGCATCGGCAACGCCGCGGTCTCGCGGGTGATCGAGCGGTCCAGGCACCAGCACGGTGCGGGGTGCGGTCACCCGCAGGCCACCGTCGGGCCGGCTGCCCGCCCCGGTGAGCCGGTCGTGCAGCGCGCCATCACCTACGCCAAGGCCGACTGGTCACGGCAGCACCTCTCGCCGGACCGTTTCGCGGAACTGCTCCAGCAGGCGTCCGGCGAGCAGGAGGGCGGCGGATTCAGCGTCCCCTACCGGGAGTTGTTCAAGGCCCTGGAGGAGTCCGCCATCACCATCGAGATCGACGAGCAGACGGACATCAGGGGTGCGCGCGCGTTGTTCGCGCTCAGCAACGAGGGAGAGGGCGGCACGCTGCGGATCACCCCGCCCAAGGACAACGCCTCACCGCTCGAACTACGGGAGTTCGCCGCGACCGTGACCCACGAGATGCAGCACGCGCTCGACTCGGTCACCGGTCGCTTCAAGTCCCAGGAGAAGCCGCAGTCGATGGCGCAGCGGAAGATCTCCACCGAGTTGCGCGCGTTCGGCGAAGAGGCGGCCGCGGCGCTCAAACTCGCCATGGGCGACGGCTACAGCAAGAGCCAGGGGAAACTCTCGGCGATCCTGAAGACGATCCCTGGGGACCGGCTCACGCCCGAGCGCAGTCGACTCGCCGGGGAGTTCCACACGATGGACAGCTACCGTGCCGCCGGCCGGGATCCCCTCAAGGCCTTCGGGCCGGGGATCCCGATCCCCAACAGCGTGCTCCTGGAACGCGTGGCGGGCTACCTGTCCTCCTACGGGCTGGTCGACGAAACCCCGACCAGTGCCGACGCACTCGAGTGGCTGAAGCTGGAGGACAACTCGGCGGTGGTGGAGAAGGGCCTGGTGGAGGGGATCGTCCTGTTCCACAACCACCGCCCGCAGCCGGAGTGAGGCGGCGGGCGGTCGGGGTCTGAACGGTGGATCTCGTCCACCGCGCGGGCCGGATGGATTTCCCGGGCGGGGGCTGGCCTCACGGTCAGCGCCGCGACCCGGCCGAGGCGTAGACGTGACCGGCGAATTCGGCGACCTGATCGTCCGGCAGGTTCCGGGCGAGGTCGGCCTCGCTGATCATCCCGACCATCCGCTTGTTCTCGATCACCGGGAGCCGGCGGATGCGATGGCTCTCCATCTCGTGGAGCACGTCCTGGATGTCGGCGTCGGCGTCGATCCATCGCGGGGTGCCCTCGATGATGTCCACGGCCTTGCACTCGCTGGGGTCGAGGCCTTGGGCGACGCACTTGAGGACGATGTCGCGGTCGGTGACGATTCCGCACAGTCGTTCGCTGTTGGACTCGTCGCCGACGGGTAGCGCGCCCACGTCCAGCTCGCGCATCAGCTTCGCCGCATGCTGGAGAGTGTCACTCTTGGTAATCCAGTGGGCACCGGGGTGCATGATGTCTTTGGCCGTCGTCATGGTCTCCTCCTGATCGCCGTAGGTCGCGAGTTCTCGATGCCTTGGGCCTCTCGCATCGTCTCGCCGGATACCGGCTTGCGCCAATCGGGGCACAGCGGTCGGCCGGCAGCAGCCCGCGGCACGCCCGAGAACGCCGGCTACCGTCCGGAGTCGTTGCGGGTGGAAGCCCGGATCTGTGCGTTCACCGCGCAGATCCGGGTCGAGTCCGGCGCCGTCCGCAGCTTCAGGGCTTGGGGGGAAGGCAGAGGGGGCGGTCGGGTACCCGGACCGGCAGGGTGCGTCGTTCGTCGGCGGTGAAGGAGCGGTAGCCGATGATGCGGCACAGGCTCCGCTGCCAGGCGTCGGGGTCGAGGACGATCCGGTGGACGTAGTCGTTCTCGGTGCGGATGAGGAGGGTCTTCCCGTCGGTGGTGGCGTCCAGGAACGTGAGCGGCTCCTGCAGACTGTTGTCGGTCACGTTGCGGAAGTCGTAGGAGTCCACGGAAGGCCGGCCGCCGACCTGGTAGATGCGGACGGCGTTGTTGGCCGCGACCATGAAACGGCCCTGGGCGTCGACGAATCGGGTGATGGCCGAGTTCTGGCCCGGTGTGCTGGTGGTGGGGAGGGGGCCGATCTCCCTCTGCAGGGGGTCGAGCCGCCACAGTTCGATGACGCTGTTCCGGCGGAGCACGGCCAGGTAGCGGCCGCTCTCGTCGAACCGGGCCGCGATCAGGTCGGTGATGCCCGGGTTCAGCGACGTGACGGTGTGGCCGGTGCCGATGTCGACGACACGGATCACGGGGTCGTCGTGCACGACCACGGTCAGCTTTCCCTCCTGCCAGTACGGGCCGACGTACATCTGCGGCGTGCCGGGCTTGTCGGCCCGGGGGTGGAACGCGGCCGCGTCGAACTGCGCCGACCGGACGCCGGTCCTGGCCTCCCACTGCTGGATCCGGGTGCCGGAGACCGTCACCAGGCGGTCGGCCCCGTCGAAGAAGTAGCTGAAGTCCTCGGCTGCCGAGTCGCCCTGGGGCGGTGGTGCCACGGTGATGCGGGCGACCGCTCGTAGCGTGGAGGCGTCACGGACGGAGACGGTGTTCGGGCCGTCCCGGAGCGCGATGAGCGTGTCGTCCCGGTTGGACATGAGGCGGTCGCCTTGGCCCTTCCAGGCGGGCTGTGGCAGGGCTGTTCTGGTCAGGAGCCTTCCGGGGGTGAGCCCGGGCTCGCGGAGTTCGAGGTCGGTGCCGCCCGTCAGGCGGAGGGTGAGCTTTCTGCCGTCCCGGCTGAGGTGGACGGTGTCGGCCGCGGTCGCGTCCTCCTCGCCCGCGGGGATCTCGGTGTAGGAGATGGAGCTCCGTCCCTGACCGGCGAGGTACTCCTTCCCGCCGCTGGAGAGGAGAACGGACGCGTGCTCGTACAGGCGGCCCGGTTCGTCCACCAACGCGACGGCTTTTCCCCGGTCGAGGTCCACGAGCGTCAGTTTGGCGGCTTCGTTGATCACGATCCGGTGGCCGTCGGCGCTCGCCGCGATCAGTTCGCTCGCCGGGGCGATCGTCTCCGTGGTTTCGTACGGTTTCCCCACCACGGATCCGTCGGACACCCGGATCAGTCGCACGGTGGTCTTGGTGCCACTGCCCTGTCCGGGGTCTCGGGTCTGGACGACGGCGACGGTGGTCCGGTCCCCGGAGGGCAGGACCCCTTGGTGGTCAGCAGGCGCCACCACGGTCCGCGCGGCACCGCCGGCCATGTCCACGGAGGCCAGTCCGGTACCACCGTTGCTGGTCCTCACCAGCAGGGAGTGCCCGTCGGAGCCGAACCACAGCCCGCTTCCGATGTCCCGAGGTGCGGGAACGCGGCCGGCGATCGTCCCCGCCTCCAGGTCCCACCAGACCAGGCTGTCGCGGGTCGGAACCGCGATGTAGCGCCCGTCGGGTGACATCGCGGTCGCGTCGGCAGGAGCCGCGGAGATCTGCATGGCCCCGTCCACCCGGGGCAGCTGGTGCACCTGGCCGATGGGCGTGGGGCTCTCCTTGTCGACGTCGAACCAGCCTCCCGTCCCGTCGTCGGTCACGAATCCGGCGCGGCGCCCGTCCGGGGAGACCATCAGGTAGAAGGCGTACCCGGCCGGGACCGGCCAGCTGTGGACGGTGCCGTCCCGGCCGCGGACGAACAGGACGACGTGGGCCATGGCGTCGCGGGAGAGGACGACGTCACCGTCCCGGCTGGTGCTGAACGTCCCGCCGGTGCCGGACAGGCCCGAGAACAGGGAGTCCGCGCCGGCCCGGAGGAGGTACTGCCGCATCAGCTGGTTCCGGGCCTCCGGCGTGGGCTTCGTCCGGTACGCGGCGAGGGCCATCATCACGGACCGGACCGGGTCGTAGGCCATGTCGTCCTGGGAGGCCTGGACGAGGGCGCGGGAGTCGGAGTCGGCCTGGCGCTCCGCGGCATCGCGGCGGGCCGTGGCGAACAGGACGCCCAGGGCGAGGGAGACGGTGATCACCCCCACGAGGGCGGTCCGGAAGGTGCGGCGCCGGCGGCCGCGGGCCCGCTGGTGCCGCCTGGCGAGTTCGAGGTAGGTGCGTTCGGCCTCGGACAGCTCGGCGCCGCGCTCGCGCTGCCAGGTGCGGGCGGTGGCGAGGGTGGGCCCGGTGGGGAGCAGGTCGGCGGGTTGACCGGCGTGGTCCCAGCGCTGGCGGTCGTGCCGGACGGACTCCCGCCACTCCAGGAACGCCCGGTCCTCGCCGACCCAGTCGCGCAGCCGGGACCAGGCGGTGATCAAGGCCTCGTGGGCCAGTTCGACGGTCTCGACGCCCTCGGCACTGTGGTCGATGACCAGGAGCCGGGTGCCGGCCAGACGTTGGGCGATGTGCCATTCGTCCTCGGCGAGCTCCTGGCGGGGAACGGTCCGGCGGGTGGCACCGGGCGCGCCGAGGGGGACGCGGACGAGGCGGGTGAAGAGCCTGCGGGCGGCCGGCTCGTCCCCGGCGGAGACATGTCTGTCCCAGGCCTGCTCGGCGTACTCGCCGAGGGCTCCGCTGACGTGACCGATCTCCTCGTACGCACGGTGGCTGAGGACCCCGGCCGCCTGACGCTTCCACAGCAGGTCGAGGGTGAAGCCGAGGAGCGGCAGGGCACCCGCCTCACCGCCCGCATCGGTCAGGATGCGGTCGACCAGGTGGGCCTCGTAGCGAACCGACGGAATCGCCGCCACCGGTGCGGTGACGATCTCCCGGAGCTGGTCACCGGTCATCGGACCCAGCGCGTAGACCTGTCGGCTGCAGGCCCGGCCGAGGCTCGGATGGGCCAGTGCGGTCTCCAGGTAGTCGGCCCGGAGCGTGGTGAGCACGTGCACGGCCTGGGGGAGCGACGGGCCGAACAGCACGGCCGCCAGCTCGTCGACGGCCGCCGGGTCGGTTCCGGTGAGCAACTCCTCGAACTGGTCGACCACGACGATCAGTTGATCGGTGCCGAGGCGGGACAGCAGGAGGGCCGCGAGATCTCCGAGCCCCTGGGCGCGCAGCAGGCCGGTGAGCGCCGGAAGGCGTTCGAGGCGTTCCAGTTCGGTCAGATCCGGTTCCAGCAGCGGAGAGAGCGCGGCGGCGAGCGCGGACAGCGGGGTGGCGCCGGCGTTGGGCCGGATCACCACGGCGGTCATGCCCTGGGAGTGCAGGCGGGGTATGACGCCGGCCATCGCGAGGGAGGACTTGCCCGAACCGGAGGGGCCGACGAGGGTGGTCCACCGTTCCCGGGCGACCAGGGCGGTGACTTCGGCCGTCTCCGCCCGACGGCCGTGGAAGACCGGGGCGTCGGATTCCTGAAGCGGGCGCAGACTCCGGAACGGCGACGGAGGCAGCGCCAGTTCGCGAAGCTGCGGCCACACGGAGGCGAGGCCCTCGGCGGGGATCAGGTAGCCGGATGGGGGGTCGCCGGTCTCCGCGACCGCCATCATGCCGACGACACCGTCGAGCTGTTCGTCCCACACCGGGCCGCCGCTGAACCCCGGGGAGACCCGGTAGCCGTTGGCGGCCAGGTCGGCCTGGATCCACCCGTTGGCCTGCCGGGCCCGCAGGACGCCGGAGTGCCAGACACCGCCCGGGCGGCCGCTCGGCAGGCCGTACGCCCGCACGGTGTGTCCCCAGACGTCGGAGGACTCCACGATGCGGATCGGCCGGGCGCCCGGAAGCGGGGCGGACAGGTGCAGCACAGCCACGTCCCCGGCGCCGTGCGGGTGGGCGGGCGCCCACCGTTCAACGGTCGTGGGAACGCGCGTACCGCCGGTGCCGCCAGCCACGGCGGACGGGTCGGCGGGCGGGTCGGCGAGCGGGTCGGTGAGCGGGTCGCTGAGCAACGGCAGGTCGACCTCGACGCGGGCGTCGGCGTCCGGCTCGGCTCCCGGAGGGAGGCCCAGCGCGGCGGACACCACGTGCGCACACGTCAGTATCCGATCGGCCGTCACCAGGAAGCCGAGGCCGACCGGGACACCTCGACGGTCATGGACGCGTACGACGGCCGACGCCAGTGCGTCGGGCCCGGCCCCGTCGACGGCGTCGGCGCGGGACGTGGACACTAGGCCGGATCCGAGGCCGCCGGAGGCGCCGACGCCTCGGTGGTCTGCCGGTTCCAGGTGAGCGAGACCTTGAAGTTGGCCTCCGCGGCGGTGCTGGAGATCACCACGTCGGCCTCGGCAGACAAGGACAGGCCGAACTCGATGCTGATCTCGTCCGGGGCGTGCGCCAGGTCCCGGAACCCCTCGACGAAGTTCTGCGCGACCGGACGCACGCCGGCCAGCATGTCCCCGAGCGAGCGGGTCGCCCGGGCCACCACCTGCCCGGGCCGGGCGACCTGCACCAGCCCTTCCCCGACCTGCTCGATCTCCACCCGGACCACGTCCTGTCCGTCGCTCACCGAGCCGACGGGCAGTTCCACGAAGTACGCCATGATCCCCCCGGATCTGGTCAAAGTCCCCGAACAGGGCACCGCTTGTGAGGTGTTGCCTGCTCACCGTAAAGGCCTACCGGCCCCCGCGTCCCGGAATCATGACTGTCAGTCAACTCGGGCTTCTCGTCGGCGACGGTCCGCGCGGTGGTCCCGCTGGTGCCGGGAGCCGGCCCCGATTGCGACAGGAGTCCGCGAACGGGCCCCGGAACGGCTCCACCGCCGTTCCGGGGCCCGCTCGTCGGCGTGTGGGCCGTCAGATGTTCCACAGGACGGTCGTGGGGCGGGGCGTGGGGGGAACGGAGGTGGGCGGGGTCCAGACGCCGTTCTCGAAGAAGTCCTTGATGGTGGTGTACCAGGGCTTGTAGACGATCCCCTGCGTTGCCAGCCAGGCGTCGTTGTAGTACTCGTTCGTGTAGCGGTCGCCCGGGTCGCACATCACGGTGGCGACGCTTCCGAGGTGGTGGCCCTCGGTCATGCCGAGCAGGATCCGGATCGCGGCGAACACACCGGTTCCGGTCGAGGGCCCGGCGTGGATGCCCAGCTCCGTCCGGTCGGAGAGGTAGCGCATGGTGGCGACCGACGCCGCGTCGGCGACGCGGATCATGCGGTTGACCGTGGTCGGTACGAACGAGGCCTCGACCCTGGGCCGGCCGATTCCCTCGATGCGCGAGCCCTGGTCGGTCACCGTGGGGTCCTGCCAGTACCAGCCGTCGAAGTACGCGGAGTGCTCCGGGTCGGGCACGCACACCCGGAGCTTCTTGGCCGTGTACCGGGCGTACCGGGCCATCGAGGTCGTCGTGCCGCCGGTGCCCGCGCCCATGGCGAACCAGTCCAGGTCCGGCAGGCCCTTCAGCAGTTCCGCCGCGAGACTGTGGTCGCCACGCCAGTCGTAGGCCCGCTCCGCGTACGTGAACTGGTCCATGAAGTGGCCGTCGTAGCGCTTCGCCACCCGGCGGGCGTACTCGACGATGTCACCCGCCACCGGGACCACGGTGCCGCCGTACTGCTCGATGGTCTTCAGCTTCTCCGGGGCCGTGGTCTTCGGCACGACCGCGTAGAAGTCGATGCCGAGCCTCTGGCAGTACCACGCCTCGGAGATGGCCGTCGAGCCGCTGGACGCCTCCACCACGGGGCGGCCCTTCGCCAGCCAACCGCTGGCCAGGGCGTGGGTGAGCAGTGCCGCCGCGAGCCGGTGCTTGTGGCTGCCGGACGGCTGGTCGGCCTCGCGCTTGATGTACAGCTTCAACCCGTTGAGCTGTGGGGGCAGCGGAATCTCGTTCACCGCCGTCTCCTTGGGCGCGAGTTCGCCGCGGATGCGCTGGATGCAGGCGTTCACCCACTCCCGGTCGTCCGGGTAGACGTCCGACTCGTCGTCCCCCTCCACCGCCAGGACCCTCTCGTCCACGCGTTCCAGCACACTCATCAGCAGTCTCCGTCCGGCTCATCGAGCTCCACCCGCCCACGTGGAGCGGCATCCGCCCCAGCATGGGAGGCGCGACGGCCCCTTGGGGGAACGCGGTGCTTGCGACACGCACTATTCGTCGCGACAGCGCAACGCGCTCGGTTCGCCCGCGAGCTGGAGGAGCAGCTCCGGCAACTCTGTGGCGGCGCAGCGGAGTCTGCAAAGAGGAACGGTCACTGACATGAGCTTTTTAGGGTGAGAGGAGACGTTTCGCTGCGTGCGGTGCGGAGTTCGGCAAGCACGCAAAAGGCCGGAAAGGCCGCCTCCACCTTCTGGTGGAAGCGGCCTTTCGTTGCGCGAAGTCGCGGGGAGACGTTGTGGACCCGCGACCCCTTTGTCCCCGGCTGTCCGTCAGCCGACCGGCAGGCGCGGGGTGCGCGGCGGTTCCGTGCGGCGCTGCCCGGTCGTCTCGAAGGCGGCGGCGAGCTGGAGCAGGGTGTTGTCGTCGTAGGAGCGGCCGGCGAAGGTCAGCCCGACGGGCATGCCGGTGTCCGCCATGGTGCCCATGGGTACGGTGACCGTCGGGATGCCGAGGTGGCGGGGGACGAGGTTGCCGTTGGCGACCCAGACGCCGTTGCGCCAGCCGAGGTCCGCGGAGGCCTCGTTCACGTCCATGTCCGCAGGACCGACGTCGGCGACGGAGGGGAAGACCACGGCGTGCAGGCCGAGTTCGTCCATCCACGCCTCCAGGTCGATCCGGCGGGTCTCCTCGAGCCCGCGCAGTCCCTGTTCGAGGTGGGGGATCTCGGTGAGCGACGCGTAGGGGCGGTCGCGCACCAGCCGCGGGTAGTCGGCGATCACGTCGTCGAAGCCGGCGTAGCGGTCCGGCAGTTCGCCGGGGTGCTTGGGCCAGATGAGTGCGCTGTCGACGTCGGCGAGGCCCGCCAGTGCGGGGTCCGCGTTGGCGCGCAGGAAGTCGTCCCAGGCCCAGGCGGAGAGGTCGAGGATCTCGTGGGTGAGGAAGTCGCGGCTGACGAGGCCTCGGGTGAGGAGGGAGGGCGCGCCGGGGCGGTCGGACTCGTAGTTGGTCACCACGGGGAAGTCGACCTCGACGACCTCGGCGCCGGCGGCCTCCAGGTCGCGGCGGGCGGCCTGCCACAGGGCGATCACCGAGGCGCGCGTGTCGATCGGCTGCCCGGTCTGGCCGCCGATGCCGCCGTCGGGGTTGGTGCCGGCGTCGGGGTCGGCGTTGATGTACATCCGGGGGACGCCGACGCGCCGGCCGGCGAGCGTCGCGCGTGCCGCTGCCGCGTCCGCGGGGGCCAGCGCCGGGTAGGAGGCCGGACGGACCTGGGACGGCGCGGGCAGCGGGATCCAGGGCTGTGCGCGCCACAGGTCGCCGCGGGTGTCCGGGTCGTCGGCGACGATGACGTCGAGCAGTTCGAACAGGTCGGCCATGGTGCGGGTGTGGGGGACGACGACGTCCATGGTCGGTACGAGCGGCCAGTTGCCGCGCACCGAGATCACGCCGCGGCTGGGCGTGTAGGCGCACAGCGCGTTGTTGGAGGCGGGGGCCCGGCCCGAGGACCAGGTCTCCTCGCCGAGGCCGAAGGCGCCGAACGAGGCGGCCGTGGCGGTGCCGGAGCCGTTGGAGGAGCCGGAGCCGTAGGCGCTGGTCAGCCAGTCGGCGCTGTACGGGCTCTCCGCGCGGCCGTACACGCCGCGCTGCATGCCGCCGTTGGCCATCGGCGGCATGTTGGTCAGGCCGATGAGCACGGCCCCGCCGGCGCGCAGGCGCTCGATGGCGAAGGCGTCGCGCTGGGCGACGAGGTGCTCGAAGGCCGGTGAGCCGGCGGCGGCGGTGAGGCCCTCGGCGAGGTAGCTGTCCTTGGCGGTGTAGGGGATGCCGTCGAGGGGGCCGAGGGTCTCGCCGCGTGCGCGGCGGGCGTCGGAGGCCTCGGCCTCGGCGCGGGCGTGCGGGTTCATCACGACCATCGCGTTGAGCGCGGTGGCGGTGCCGGGCCGGTCGTAGGCGTCGATCCGGGCGAGGTAGGCGTCGAGCAGGCCGACCGCGGTGGTCTCGCCCTTCTCCAACGCCGCGCGCAGGTCGGCGATATCTGTCTCGACGACGTCGAGTGCGCGTGTCATGCGGGTGCCTCCAGGGTTTTCGGTTGAACGGTCCGAGGCGTTCGGCCTCGAAGGTGCGGCGCTGGGCCGCTGGTGGGACTTGACCCCGCCCGGGGGGTGGGATGCAGCTTCGCACGCGTCGGCCGAGCGGTGCCGGCCGGGTCGACGCCGGCTACAGGACGGCGGGGGCGAGTTCGTCGGTGCGCGGGTGCTCCTGGTCGGTGTCGGCCATGCGGCGGTCGGGGCGGCGTGCGAGCAGGTAGGCGAGGCCGGCGAGGGTGACGGTGCCGACGCCGAGCAGTGCCGCCCAGATCTGGTACCAGGGTGCTCCGGCCGGGGCGAGGATGGTGCGCGGCCAGCATATGTTGACCAGTTCGAAGCCGGTCCACAGCACCGCGAGGACGTTGAGTGGGGTGCCGAGACGTCCGTAGTCGACCGCTCCGGCGGGCTTCCAGGTGCCGCGCAGGCGGGCGATGAGGGCGACGAGGGCGAGGAGGAAGAACGGCACGAAGATGGCGGCGCTGCCGAAGGTGATCAGGCTGCCGATGGCCGAGGTGTTCAGGCCGAGCACCAGTGCGGCGCAGCTGACCACCGTGGCGGCGACGAGGCCGCCGATCGGTGCCTTGTGCCGGTTGACCTTGCGGACGTGGCGGGAGAACGGGAAGACGTCGTCGCGGGCGAGGGAGTAGAGGCCGCGGGCGGCGCCGCCCTGGGAGGCCATCAGGCAGGCGGTGAAGCTGATCAGGACGACGAGGACGAAGGGCTTCTCGGCCCAGCCGCCGAAGGCGTGGGTGACGGCGGTGGTGACCGGGTCGAGGTCCTTGGCCGCGACGACGGCGGCGGGGTCGGGGTGGGCGAGCTCGACGGAGACCGCGTTGAGGATGACGACGAGTCCGACGCTGAGCAGCGACCACCACATCGCCCTGGGGACCTGTCGAGCGGCGTCCTTGGTCTCCTCGGCGGTCGACACACAGGCGTCGAAGCCCATGAAGGCCCAGCCGGCGACGGCCACGGCGGCGAGCAGGGCACCGGTGTCGCTGATGCCCAGCCCCTTCGGCGCGTTCAGGAAGTCGGTGAGCAGGGAGAAGCCGTGCTGCCGGAAGACCAACAGCAGGGTGAGACCGACCAGGACGGAGGCGACGGCCTCGGCGGCGATGCCCAGGCTGACGAACCAGCGCAGGAGGTTGATGCCGTAGGCGTTGACCAGGGTGCAGCAGAGTATGAAGCCGGCCGAGACGAGGACCTGTTCGGTGGGCGTCGGGACGGTGCCGAAGAGCGCGAAGAGCCAGGGCGAGGCGAGGTAGGCGACGGTGGTGTTGCCGAACATCACGGCGAACTGCCACATCCAGCCGCTCAGCCAGGCGACGGCCGGTCTGGCCAGGCGTCTGCCCCACTGGTAGGCGCCGCCGGCCAGCGGCCACTGCGAGGCGAGCTCGGAGTAGACGGCGACGACCAGGCACTGCCCGAGCAGGCACAGCGGCAGCGCCCAGACCCAGGCCCCGCCCGCGACACTCATGCCGACCTGTACGGCGGCGTACAGCCCCACGACCGGGGAGACGACGGCGAAGCCCATGGAGATGTTTCCGAGCACGGTCAGGCTGCGCCGCAGCTCCTGCTGGTAGCCGAGCGCGGCCAGCCGGTCGGCATCGGTGGGGGTGTTCTCGGCCACGGGCTGCGCCCTCCAGGTAAAACTAACTTTGTTAGCAACTGCTGTTGGTCTGGCACGATAGCCCCCGGACACGGAGAGCGGAAGAGGGGAATTTTCGGTGGGCCGACCTACCAAGGCATTGCTGACCCGCGGGCGGATCGCGCTCGCCGCGCTCCAGGTGGTGGACGAGGACGGCCCCGACGGCCTGACCATGCGAGCGCTGGCGGAGCGGCTCGGGGTCAAGGCGGCCTCGCTCTACAACCACATCCAGAGCAAGGACGCGCTGGTCGACACGGTCTCCGAGCTGGTCAACGACGAGATCGACCACACACCGCTGGGCGATCCCGACTGGCGGGCCGGCCTCGCGGCGTACGCGCGCGGCTACCGCGCGGTCTTCCTGAGGCACCCGAACACCATCGCCCTGCTCGCCCGCCGCCGCGTCGAAGCGGCCAGCGCGCTGCGCGGCTACGACGCACTGCTCGCCCTCCTCGGCCGGGCCGGTCTCGGCCCCGCGGACGCGGCGGAGGTCGCCGCGGCACTGGACTACCTGGTGCTCGGCTCCGCGATGGAGACCTTCACGGCCGGCTTCACCCGGGCACCGGCCGCATACCGGCCGGAGTACCCGGCGCTCGCGGACGCCCTGGACGGCTCCTTCGCCCGCGGCGGCGGTGCCACGGGCCTCGACGACCGCGGGTTCGAGCTGGGGCTCGGCCTGCTGCTCGACGGCGTGGAGCGTCGGACACCGTAGGGCCGGGGCGGGTCGTCGCGTCCCCGGGAGGGGAGTGGGGCCCCCGATCGCCGGGCAGGCCCGAGCGGCCACATCTCGGGCGTTCCGGCCACCGGTGCTGCGCCGGGCAGGTGAAGAAACCACCCGTCGGGCTTGGATCCGGGTCGGCGCAGGTACGTGGTCCTGCTGTCCGTGCCGTCTCCCGACATCGAGGTTCCCGTGCCATCTGTCCGACGGTTGCGGCCGCGCCCGCCGCACGTCCTGTCCGCGCTGCTGGCGGTGGTGCTCGGTGCGGGCGCTGCCGCGCTGACCGTTCCGGCCCCGGCCGCCTCCGCGGGGGCGCCGTGGCCCGGTCACGCCCAGTCGGCTGCGAAACCGGCGACCGGAGCAGCCAAGGCGGCCGAGCCCAAGCCGCGGGGAGCCGGCACGCAGCGTCCGATCGGGCCGGACCCGGTGGTCGACCTGCTGGCGCACGGCAACCTCACGATGGCCTCCAACTCGGTGCTGACCTGCGACGACAGCGACGGCACGGTCTGCTCGGACACCGAGGGCTCGAACAACGGGCGGACCAAGTTCATCAAGGTCGACCCGAACGCCCCGGGCCCCAACGCCGCCTCCGCGCAACTGCTGCTGCCGGCCGGGGCGAACGTCCTCTCCGCCCGCCTGTACTGGCAGTTCAACCCGACCGGGACCAGCACCAACGGCACCTCCGGGGACATCGACAAGGGCAACCAGGTCTTCTGGAAGGTCCCGGGCGCGAGCGGCTACCAGCAGGTGACCGCCGATACCTACGACTGGTTCGACCAGAAAGTCGGCGGGAACCCGCCCGAGCCGCTGCTGGCCGGCGGGGCGGTCAAGGACGTGACCGCCGAGGTCAGGGCGGCCGGCCCCGGCAGCTACACCGTCGCCGACATCCAGGCGTGCAGCGGACGCTCCTCCGCGCAGAACTACGGTGGCAACAACGTGGGTTGCTGGGGCGGCTGGTCACTCGTCGTCGCGTACGAGGACCGGGCCGAGCCGCTGCGCTACCTCCAGGTCTGGGACGGCTACCAGCTGCTGCGCGACCCGGACAACTCGACCACGCTGACGCTCGGCGGCATCCGCACCCCCGCCACCACGGCCCCGCGCGCCACCATGGGGATCACCGTCGGCGACGGCGACGCGCCGATCGCCGGGGACACCCTGGCCGTCGGCTCCACGCCGGAGAACCTGACCCTCCTGCCGATGCCCGGCCCCAACGGGGTCGGCACCGACAACGCGTTCACCAGCCGGATCGACCACGTCGCCGCGGACGGCACCGGGACCAACATCACCACCCGCGACCCCGACCCGATGAACAACTACGGCTACGACGCCCGGATGATCGACGTGACCGGCAAGATCCCGGCCGGCAGCGAGCAGGCCCTGGTCCGGATCAGCGGCGCCGGCGACGCCCTGGAACCGCAGGCGGCCTGGCTCGCCCTCGACGCCCTCGAACCCGACCTGCGGATCACCAAGGCCAACACCCCGCCCGGCAGCCCCGACGACAACCCGCCCGGCCTGGTCGGCCCCGGCGAGACCATCACCTACACCTTCGCGGTGACCAACCGCCGCCAGGACGGCAGCAGCACGGACCTCGACACCGCGACCGACGTCACCGTGACCGACCCGATCCCGGCCGGCACCACCTTCGTCCCCGCCTCCAACCCCGCCTGCCGGGCCAGTGGACAGACCGTCACCTGCACCGTCCCCGACCTGCCCCCGGGCGCCGAGGCCGACGTCGCCTTCCAGGTCACCGTCGACGCCTCGGCCGCCGTCGGCACCCACCTCGACGACACCGCCACCCTCCACTTCCAGGGCAGCCAGACCCAGCGGGCCCAGGAGCGCACCAGCAACACCGTCCGCAACACCGTCGCCGCCGTACCCGCCTACACCGTCACCAAGACCGCCGACCCCGGCACGGCCAAGCCCGGTGACACCGTCCACTACCGGATCCAGGTCACCAACACCAGCCAGACCGACGCCCCCGGAGTCACCCTCACCGACGACCTGTCGGGCGTGCTGGACTCCGCCGCGTACAACAACGACGCCACTGCCGACCGCGGGCAGGTCCAGTCCGCCGGGACCACGCTGACCTGGAGCGGGGACCTGCCCGTCGGGGCCACCGCGACCATCGACTACTCCGTCACCGTGCGCTCCCCGCTGGCCGCCGACGCGGTCCTGCGCAACACCGTCTCCTCCGACACCTTCGGGAACAACTGCCGCCCCGGCTCCACCGACGCGCACTGCCGCGCCGAAGTACCGGTGACCGTGCCGAGCCCGAGTCCCAGTCCCAGCCCGAGTCCCAGCCCGAGCCCGACGTCCTCGCCGAGCCCCGGCCCGACCACGAGCCCCAGCCCGGCGCCCAGCCCGAGCCCGACCCACACCCCTCCGCCCGGACACGGCGGCCAACTCCCTGAGACCGGCAGCAACATGGGCCGGGTCCTGCCCTTCGTCGGCTTCTCCGCGCTCGCCACCGTCGCGGCGGGCGCGCTCCTGCTGCTGAGGAGCCGCCGCACCCGCTGAGCCCCGTAGCCGCACGACCCCGCGACCCCACGGCCGCACCCACGCTCCCCGCGTGGGTGCGGCCTCGCGCTGCCGGACGGCGCCGGACCGTCGAGGCGGTTGCTGCCCCGTCGGATCGCTCAGCTGTGGTTGGGGCTGGGTGTGGCCTCGCGGGCCATACGGAGGTTGGGCAGCCTTCCCTGCCAGAGCTCTCGCTCGCCCGTGATCTCGAATCCGTGGCGCTGGTAGAAGCGGACCGCGCTGTCGTTGTAGTCGGTGGCCCACAGGCATATGGGTGCGGCTGCGGCCCAGGTGAGGAACTCGGTCATCATGCGGCCCCCGAGTCCCTGGCCCTGGACGTGTTCCAGCAGATACATCGGTCC
Source organism: Kitasatospora sp. NPDC057940 (assembly GCF_042887425.1). Lineage (NCBI taxonomy): Bacteria > Bacillati > Actinomycetota > Actinomycetes > Kitasatosporales > Streptomycetaceae > Kitasatospora > Kitasatospora sp. NPDC057940. The sequence goes on along the minus strand of NZ_JBHVPH010000003.1, from coordinate 87,975 downwards.
GAGGGTGACCACCTCGCCGCGGCGCCCGCAGAGAACGCCGACGATCTCGGTTCCAAAGCGTACGACGCGGCAGAACAACAGGTCCGGTTGCCGGTTCGCTGCCTCGATGAACTCCCGCCACTGGTCGATGCCTTCGGCGGTGGCCGACGAGCCGCGATGCTCACGGATCCACTCCTCGTCGATCCCCGCCTCCGGGTTGGGGTATGTCTGGAGCCAGGCCCTCAGCAGCAGCGGCCCCAACTGCGCGGAGTCGGCCGGGTGAGCAGCTTCGATCACGTAGGTCATGGCAACGATCCTCACCGGTCGTCCGCTCCTTCGGGCCGCCCCGTCAGATGTCAGCCGACCGACGGCGCCGCAGGGGCGATGCCCGAAAGGTTCGCGGGTCCCCGGTCGGCGGCCCGCCTCAGGTGCGTTCGCATGCACTGTCCAGGACGATGGTATCGACGCATATAGCTATCATCGTCTCGTGACGATGAATAGTGCAGGGGCCGGGCCTGCGGCCACCACCTCGTGCGGGGCGCCCTCGGCAGCGGTGGCCCTCTTCCGCTCCCTCGGCGACCCGGCCCGCCTCGCGATCCTGATGCGCCTGGCCAGGGGCGAGGCCAAGGTCGTGGACCTGGTCAGCTGCGTGGGCCTGGCCCAGTCCACCGTGTCGGCGCACCTGGCGTGCCTGCGGGACTGCGGCCTGGTCGACTCCCGTCCCCAGGGCCGGGCCTCGCTGTACTTCCTGGCCCGTCCGGAACTGCTGGACCTGCTGGCCTCGGCCGAGCGGCTGCTCGCCGCGACCGGCGAGGCCGTCGACCTCTGCCCCACCTACGGCACCCCGGCGGCGCCCGCCCCGGACAGCACCGGAGGCGACCGATGAGCGACGCCTGCGGCAGCGGCGACGACAAGAAGACCGCGGAGGGCGCAGAGGAGCGCGAACCGATCTGCGCCACCTGCCCCAGGCCCTGGACCACGCCCGCCGCGCACGGCGGATCATGCTCCAGAACGTCGGACTGTCCCTGGCGGCCATCATCGGCCTGATGCCGCTCGCCCTCCTCGGCATCCTCGGCCTCGCCGCCGTCGTCGCGGTCCACGAGCTCGCCGAGATCGTCATCATCGGCAACGGCGTGCGGGCCGGACGCACCAAGCAGGTCATCCCGCGCCTCTCCCCGGAGCCGGGCGCCGGCGACCTGCACCGACACCTGGAGGCGGGCGACACGAAGCACCAGGCCCTGGCCTGACCACGCGTCAGTGGCGCGTCAAGGACCCGACGCCTCCGCCCACAGCCTGGAGGGCTTCCCGATGGAGGCGGTCCGGCCGCTGCTGCTGGGCCCGCGCCCAGTCTCAGTACGCTCTACGCCGCGTGGGTGTTCGTCACCCACGGCCACGACGCCGGGCTGGATCGCGCGCCACCTGAGCCTTCCCGCCGACGTGGTCCGCCTGCTCGCCGACGCGGCGGCCCACCGGACGGACTGAGGCGCGCACCTCGCCTACAGGGCGTCCTGCGCGCCGGGCTCCAGGGTGAGTTCGCCGTCGCCGGAGTCGTAGTCGAACAGTTCGGCGTAGCGGCCCCAGTCGATGGCGGTGTCCAGCTGGCGGCGTGCGTCCTCGGCGGAGAAACCGCGCCGCAGCAGGTCGAGGAACAACCCTTCGCGCAGGGTGTGACCGTCGGTGGCGGCCAGGGCCTGGACGATGGCCCGCACGAGCGGGGCGCGGCTGGCGGCGTGGTGGGCGAAGAGCTGCTTGCTGGTGAGGATGTCGGCGGCGGCGAACTCGCGGCCGGCGTCGGTGACGCGGATGCGGGGGCCGTCCGTGCGCGCGAGGTCGAGCAGTTCGGCGGCGTCGACCAGCGGCAGGAGGTCGTCGATCTCGAAGTTGAGTTCGTCGGCGATCTCCGCCAGGCCGTCCTCGCCGCCGCGGGCGACGAGGATTTCCAGCAGGCCCGCCAGCCCGCCGACGCTGACCTCCGGCAGCGGCGCGCTGGTCGGGGTCGGGGCGGGCCGCTCGGCACCACCGGTCGTCGTGGGCTCCACCGCGGCGACGGCAGCCTCCTCCCGGCCGGTGAGGATGCCGTAGACGGTGTCGACGATGGATTCGAAGTGCGGGTCCTGGCGGTTGCGGGGGCGGGGCAGGTCGACGCGCAGTTCGGCCTGGATGCGGCCGGGGTTGGCGGCCAGCACGAGGATGCGGTCGGCCAGCAGGACGGCCTCCTCGATGTTGTGGGTGACGATCAGGATCGACTTGACCGGCGCCTCATGCCCTTCCCACAGGCCGACCAGTTCGTTGCGCAGGTTCTCGGCGGTCAGCACGTCCAGGGCGGAGAACGGCTCGTCCATCAGCAGCGCGTCCGGTTCGACGACCAGGGCGCGGGCGAAGCCGACGCGCTGGCGCATGCCACCGGACAGTTCCTTGGGGTAGGCGGACTCGAAGCCGTCCAGACCGATCAGGTCGATCGCCTTCAGCGCCCGCTCGCGCCGCTCCTGTTCACCGACACCCTGGGCGTGCAGGCCCAGTTCGACGTTCTGCTGCACGGTGAGCCAGGGCAGCAGGGCGAAGGACTGGAAGACCATCGACACACCCGGGTTGGCACCGGTCAGCGGCTCGCCCCGGTAGGCGACGGTGCCCGAGGACGGGGCGATCAGCCCGGCGATGCACCGCAGCAGGGTCGACTTGCCGGAGCCGGACTTGCCCAGCAGCGCGACGATCTCGCCCTCCGCCAGGTGGAAGCCGATGTCGTCCAGGACCGGCAGCTCCCGGCCGTCGGGGGTGGTGAACGTCTTGGTCACCCGCTCGGCCCACACGATCGTGGCGCCGGTCGGGCGGGGGCCGGGGGTGCGCGGGTGGTCGGTGGTCACGGGTCCTGCCTCGCTCGCTGGTACGAAAGGTCAGAGGGAGTAGCGGGTCTCGGCGATGCGGTAGAGGCGGCGCCAGAACAGCCGGTTGAGGGCGACGACGTAGAGGCTCATCACCACGATGCCGACCAGGATCTTCGGGAAGTCCCCGGTGGCGGTGGCCTCGGTGATGTAGGAGCCGAGGCCGGTGGCGGTCAGCGTGTGGGAGCCGTAGGTCACGACCTCCGCGACGATGGAGGCGTTCCACGCCCCGCCGGCCGCCGTGATCCCACCGGTGACGTAGGAGGGGAAGATCGCGGGCAGGATGAAGGTGCGCCACTTCAGCCTCCCGGCGACGTGGAAGGTGGTCATCGCCTCGCGCAGGTCGGTGGGGATGGCCGAGGCGCCGGCGATCACGTTGAACAGGATGTACCACTGCGCGCCCAGCGCCATCAGCAGGATCGCGCCGACGTTCAGCGAGATGCCCAGCGCGACGAACGCGGCGGTGGCGAACGGGAAGACGAAGTTCGCCGGGAAGCTCGCCAGGACCTGCACCACGGGCTGGGCGAAGCGGGTCACCCGCGGGTTCATGCCGATCCACACGCCGATCGGCACCCACACCACCGTCGCGAACGCGATCAGGATGACCACCCGGCTGAAGGTCGCCGCTCCCAGGGCCAGCGCGTGTCCGAACTCCGCGAGCCCCACCGTGGACCTGACGTAGGCGAACGCCTTCCACGCCCCGAAGAGCACCAGCACGCTGACCGCACCGGCGAAGAACACGTCCCCCGTCCGCTCGCGCGCCGCCGACCCGCCGATCGGGTGCTCGGCCAGCCCGAACGGCCGGCTCGCCCGGTCCAGCACGCGGCCGATCGGCACCAACGGGCGCCCGAGCCGTTCGGGGACGCTCGAACGGCGCAACAGGTCGAGCATCAGACTGCGGGGGCGCTCGGCGGCTTCCGACTCCTCCACCCGGAACCGCTCCGACCAGGCGACCATGGGCCGCCAGAACAGCACGTTCACGCCCATCACCATGACCACCATCACGGCGATCGCGATGCCGACCTGGCCCAGGTCGCCGGCGGCGATGGCCGCCGCGGCGTAGGACCCCATGCCGGGCAGCGCGTAGCGGTGGTTGAGGACACTGATGGTCTCGGAGGCGGCGAGGAAGAACCAGGCGCCGCCGAAGCTCATCATGCCGTTCCACACCAGCGGGATCATCCCGGAGGGCACGTCGAGCTGCCAGAACCGCTGCCACTTCGTCAGCCGCATCACCCGCGCGGCCTCGTCCAGCTCCTTGGGCTGGGAGACGAGGGAGTAGTAGAAGGCGAAGGTCATGTTCCAGGCCATCGCGGTGAAGATCGCGAAGATCGAGGCGCACTCCAGGCCCAGGATCGAGCCGGGGAACAGGGCGATGAACGCGGTCACCGTCACCGACAGGAAGCCCAGCACCGGCACGGACTGCAGGATGTCCAGCACCGGCAGCAGCACTTTGTCCGCCCGCCGGAGCCGTGCCGCGGCGGTGGCGTACACGAAGGTGAACACCACCGACGCCACCAGCGCCGCGAACATCCGCACCAGCGAGCGCACCGCGTAGTACGGCAGGTTCGCCGGGTCCGTCGACACCGTGTCAGGAGCCGTGCTGGGCAGGAACGGCGCGTTCAGCGACGGTGCGAGCCGCAGCAGGCCGTACAGGAACGCGACCAGTGCCACGACCACCAGCACGTCCACCCACCGGAATGCCGGCCGCCGCCACACCCCCCGCGAGGGGAACCCGCCCGGACCCGCCACCTGGCCTCCCGTGTCACCGTCGGCTCGCTGCCTCGGCCAGGAAACCATGCCCGGGAAACTCCGGGCGGGTCCCCGCCGAGCGACACGCGAACAGTCACCGACAGAAGATCCAGCACAGTCGTGGCGTTCCTGACACTCGACGGAGTCGACTACCGCGCCGGGCTCTGATTCCGACCGACCGGTCGCCCCCTGGCCGGCCGTGCGCGGGCCGGCGTCGCCGCGCTCTACGCAGCGTCCCCGGCCCGTATCCCGGGCGCAGGCCGCCGACCGCACAGGGTGCGAGCCCCTGGCGAAGGAGCCTGATCCGTGGCCGGCAGGCCGCTGAGCCGTTCGGTGTTCACGGCGATGACCGGGAGTGCGTGTTGCAGGAGCAATCCGAAGGCTCACGACGGGGACGGCATCGCCGGGTTCGGCGGTACGGGCGATCCGCCGGTCTGGTGTCACAGTTCGTCGTGCACGACCGCGTTCGAGCAGTTGAGCAGCTCCCGCAGGGCGGGTCCAGCGCCGGAGCGGTTCTTCGTCGCCCTCATCTTGGTGCGGCAGCTCTTGAGTTCGCCCGACATGGCCTTCAGGTCGCCGTACAGGATGACCGGGTTGGAGGTGAGGTTGGCGCGGGGGTGTCGCGCGGTCGCGACGGCGCTGAAGTAGCTGAAGTCGTTCGCCTTCAGCATCTTCGCGCAGGTGCTGTGGAGGTAGGTGAAGCTGTCGTGCACCGGGATCTCGCCGGCCGCGGTGATGTTGTAGGTGTGGATCCCGGTCGCGCGCGGGTGGAGTGCGCTCTCGCCGTCGCGTTCGGTCGCGGCGTAGTCCGACAGGAAGTGGTCGGTGCAGGCCTGGAGGTTCTCCAGTTCGCCCGCGATCGCGTCGATGTCCTCGACGTAGACGTTGCCGATGAACCGGTTGTTGCCCACGAACATCGCGTTGCCCTGGATGATGATCTTGTCCGCGATGATGTGGTTGGCCTCCCAGATCCCGCCGGAGACGCGGAGGGTTCCGCCCATGACGCGGATGTCGTTGCCGACGAATGCGCTCAGGGAGCCTGCGCCCTTCCGCTTGCCCCCTACACCGCCGCAGTGTTGACGCTGTAGGCCGGGGCACGGCGGGTTGTCGATGCCGTTGGTGGATTGAGTTTGCTCACTGCCCGCCGAGTCTCGCGATGCAGTCGGGACCGCCGACGGAGCGAGGGCGGTGGCGGTCAGTCCAGGTCATTCCCCAGTAGCGGGGAGCGGCCCGTGCAGGAAGAGGATCAGGCAACCCCGTAGTGCTTCGGAACGACTTCATCGGCTGTGAGCCGGCGCATTGCTCATCATTGCCTCCGAGGTGACTCTCGGTGAACAACGGCGCGGGCTGTCTACGGTTCGACGTGCGGCGATGACAATCGGCGGGCGCTGGACAGTCCGGGGGCTCACCCCTGCCGAGTGCATCGTTCGGCTGCCTGGTGTATGCCCATCGCGCGCCGCCTGCCCCCGTGTTCGATTCTTCCTTTATGAGACATTACCTTTCATTCGCGGGACGGGCATTGGTCGCCGGACTGACCACAATGGCCGTGTTCCCGGCTCCCGCTCCGGCGGGCACGGACCCCGCTGCGCGGCAGGTTTCGCAGAGCTCCACCTTCACCTTCACCGGGGCGCCTGAACAGGTCACGGTCCCTGAAGGCGTGTGCGCGGTGAGTGTCGACGCGTTCGGGGCCGCCGGAGGGGACGGCCAGTACGGCGTCCCGAGTGGCCGAGGGGCGAAGGTATCGGCGGTGTTCGACGTGACACCGGGAGAAGTCCTCACGGTGAACGTGGGCGGTGCCGGACACCCCGGAGATTACGGCGATCCGGAACACACCCAGGGCGGCTACAACGGGGGCGGCCGGGGCGGCGCCTACGTCAGGGACGGCCAGATCGCCGGCATCGCCGCCGGCGGAGGCGGGGGCCGGACCACGGTCGGCACCGGTACGACACCTCTGGTCGTGGCAGGCGGAGGCGGCGGAGGCGGCGCGTCGTTCTTCTCCGCCGCCATCGGAGGCGGGGACGCCGGCCAAGCGGGCGAGCCGGGCCAGGGGCTCCCAGGAGACGACGAAGGCAAGCCCGGCAGGCCCGGCGGCGAGGGTGGGCAGGGCGGCATCAACGCACCCCACACCGACCCCAACGGCCAGAACGGCAGCCCGGCCGTCGGACCGGTCGGAGGCGCTGGCGGGAACAGCATCCTCGACCCCCACGGTGGCGCGGGCGGCGGCGGAGGCGCGGGGGCCACCGGGGGCGGCGGCGGGGCCGCGTCCCCCACCGCCTCCAACAGCGGCGCAGGCGGCGGCGGAGGATCCAGCAGCGGCCCCGCGAACGCCGTGTTCGTCACCGGAGCCCGTCAGGGCAACGGCGAGGCCACCCTCACCTGGATGCCCTGCGCCGTCGTCACCGGCGACGTGACGGTCCTCAAGCAGGACGCCGACACCCACGCCCCCCTCGCGGGTGCCACCTTCCAGCTCTGGAAGGAGACCAACGGCACTCCCGGGCTCCAGACCACGGGTACCAATCCCGACACCAGCATCGGCGCGCCCTGCGTGACCGGCACGGACGGCACCTGCACCCGCAACGTTCCCGTCGGAACCTACTACTGGGAAGAGACCCGAGCCCCGGCCGGCTATCACCTCCCCGCCGACCGTGTCTTCGGCCCACTCGTCCTGACCGTCGACAACGCCGCCGCTGGCGTCAGCATCACCGCCCACGACACCGCGAAGCCGCACTGCCACGGTCACCGCGGCGACGACGGTCACCCCGGCGACCACTGCCAGCCCGATGACTACGACACGCCGGAGCCCCCCGCCCACGGCGGCTACGACAGCTGACCGCGACCCACACCACACATCCACCCGCGGAGCGCCAGGCCACAGCAAGACACCGCCGGCCCTCGCGCTCCGCGCATTCATGCGCGGTCGCAACCATTGCCGATGGGCGTCGGCCCTACTCGCTCGTCCTCGCGCTGTTCCACACGATCGAGTCGTACCGTCCGGGTGTGCAGCCAACGGTGTAACTCAGGTTGATTTGTACTACCGGCGGTCGATGGAGAGTCGGCCGCCGAAGGTAGTCTCGAAGGCGTTCAGTGCGGACTTCGGCGCCTGCACGGACATGTTCTTCCAGGACACCGATGTCCTCGTGCTCTACAGCTCCCGCTTCGACGGCATCGAGGACCCCGACGGCGACGCCAACCGGCGGCTCGGTGTGAGGAGCCTTCGCGCGCACTCCTGGTTCGAACCGTTGGGGAACGTCAAGGCCCGAGACCCCCCACCGCGGCTTCCGCCGCTGAACGGCCGAGCCCGCGCTGGACGGCGGGCGGAGGCACCTTGTGTGCCTCCGCCCGCCGTCCGCGGCAACGGGGGAGGAAGGCCGACGGGGCGCTTTCGGCCCGGCACGGCAGGTCGGGTGACCGACCGACCAGACGGCTATGGCGGCGAGCGGCAGGTCGTCGTCGCCAGGGCGGGGGGAGACAACGCGCCGCTGTCAATCGCGAGATGGCGTTCGGTGGGGGCGGACGTTCGCAGGTGCGTCAGGGGCGGGGGTGTTCGGGACGACGTACGGGGCAGCGAATGGTTCGGGATCGACGGTGTAGGTGCCACGGGCCGTGGTGAGAGCCGGCTGGTTGCCCTCGTCGTCGTCCGCACACCGCTGCTCAGGTATTCGTCGAGACTCCGCAGCGGCCCTGTCAGACAGTAGAGCGCGGGCTCACCCGTGGACTTCGTAGCGTGCACCCGGCCCGGGCCAGCTGGAGTCCATGAAGTCCGGGCGGTCGATCCGGTGGAAGCAGCGCACCAGGAACTCGGTGAACGTTCCGGCGGTCTCGAACCACTCGCCCTCGTCACTGCTGATGATGATCCGCCACTCGCTGGGATCGTCCTCGACCGCGCGGAAGAAGTACCGGCTGCCGTGCTCGTCGCCTCCCCACAGCAGCAGCACGCCCGATCGGACGTCGGACTCGTCCACCTCCCACCAGCCCTCGGCGATCTCGCCGTACCAGGCTGGACGCTCAGGTGGGGGTCCCCAGTGGCGCTCCAGCTCGGCCGGTGTGGCGTCCATCGGCCGGTCGATCGTCAGGTAACCGTCCACCGAGCCGGGGCCGTACAGGTCGAGGAACGCCTTGAAGTCGGCCGGCAGTCGGAAGCCGAGGTACCGCTCACTGGCATCCCAGATCGCGGGCCTGGCCCGGCCCCAGCACGAGGGTTCCCCGAGCAGCGTGCGTAGTTGCTCCAGTGCGGTTCGGCCCTCCGGGCGGGGGCGGGAGGTTGCCGGCGTCAGCACTGCCGCAGGAACACGGCTCGTGCGCAGGGCTCCGTGGTGCCCGCGTAGGTCATCAGGGTCGGTGTCACAGGTGGCGACTGTACGACAGGCCGCTGACACCGTCTCGGCGTCCCGTCATGACAGCGGCAGATGCTGCACGCCGGGCTCAGCGGCGCCGGGGCCGGCGTCGTTCCTCCGCGCCCGGCGCGATCAAGCCGGACAGCTGAAACGGCTGCGGAGCCGGACGGTTCGGGCGTCATCCACGACCGTATCGGGGGGACGTGAAAATTCTTGAAACTCGTGACCCCGCAGCTGCCCGGAACAGTGCCGCAGACGCCCCTCGGAGGGCCGTGGCCGGATTGCGGCGGCAGTGCGCACCCGTCCCGCCCGGACGCTCGCGATTGGCTCTCAGGAGCCCATCAGCGGCCTCTTCAAACTGGCTCTGACCTGGTGTTTTCTCGGAAATCTCCTAGGCTGGGGAGCTCTGCCGGGCACCTTCGGAGGGGGCATCATGAGCGAGGAATCAAAGGCGTACGGCGCCAGCGCGATCGTGGTTCTTGAGGGTCTGGAGGCCGTTCGGAAGCGGCCCGGGATGTACATCGGATCGGTCGGTGAGCGTGGCCTGCACTACCTGGTGTTCGAGGCCACCGAGCGGGCGCTGGACGAGATCATCAGCGGCACCGCCAGCCGTGTCGAGATCACCCTCACCGCCGACGGCGGCATCCGCGTCGCCGACGACGGCACGGGCCTCCCGGTCGAGCGCGCCGGCCACAGCGACGGCCCTGTGCTGGAGAGCCGGTTGACCGTACTCTGCTGCGGGGCGCAGCCTGCCACCGGCGCTGGCTGCTCGCAGACTACTTCGGCATGGGACTGGCCGTCGTCAACGCGCTGTCGGGCCGGCTGACGGCCGAGGTGCGGCGCGACGGCGACCGCTGGGTGCTGGAGTACGAGCGCGGCGTAGCTGTCGCGACGCCCGCCCGCACCGGACCGGCCGACGGCCACGGGACCGCGATCACCTTCCGGCCCGATGCCGAGATCTTCGAGACGCTGGAGTTCTCGTTCGACGCGCTGGCCGAACGCTTCAGGGAACTGGCCTTCCTGAACCGGGACTTGGACATCACCCTGACCGATGACCGCGACCTCGCGGCGCCTCGGGCCGTCCGCTTCCGGTTCCCGGGCGGACCGAGGGACCGCATCGCGGAGCAGGGTGCGCCCCTCCACCCGGACGTGATCGGCTTCGAGCGCGAGTACTCCGATATGGAGGGAACTGTCGAGGTGGCCTTCCGTTGGTGCGACTCGCGCGAGGAGCGGGTCGCAAGCTACGCCAACAGCCGGCCGACCACCGGCGGCGGCACGCACGAGCTCGGCTTCCGCGACGGCCTGGCGGCCGCGCTCAACGCCCACGCCCGCGAGCAGCAGTTGCTCACCCCGTCCGACCCCGACTTCACCCCCGCCCAGCTCGGCGCGGGCCTGACGGCGGTCGTGTCGGTGAAGCTCGATCGCCCCGAGTTCGAGGGGGCCACCCGCGACCGCCTGGGCAACGGGCCCGTCCGCGCCTGCGTCGCCGAGGCCGTCCGGGAGTACCTGGCCGCCTGGCTCCGCGCCAACCCGGCGCAGGCGGCCGCCGTCCTCGCCCGGATCTCGATGACCACCCGCCGCTGACAGCACACCGAAGACACCGAAGCCCAGGTCGGGATTGCTCCCCGGCCTGGGCTTCTCGGCGGGCGCGGACGATCCCGACGACCCCGCCAGCCGCAGGGCGCGGCCGACCTCAAACGCCTTCGAGGGAGCCGTCGCGGATGTGCTCGCGAGCCATCCCGGACAGCGCGGCGGGGGCGGTGAACGCGACGGCGGACGTGTCGTGCGGGCTCGGGGCGGTTGCTGGAGCATCGCCGAGGAGGACGATAAGGGCGCGTGTGCAAGTCGGAGCGGATGGCGTGATCGGTCATGTTCCGTGGCCCGAAAGTGTCTTGATGATCAGTCACATCCGGTGAAAGCGTGGACACGTTCTGTGTTGATCGCGTGGCCGTCGGTAGCCCTTCGGCCACCCGGCATGAGGTGGCAGCTTGACGGAGACGCAGCACCTGGCGAAGGTCTACAGCGACCGGGCCTACGTGCACACCACGACCGTGCGGCACCAAGGCAGTACGGTCGCGTTCGCGATGGACGACCAACGGCGGATCGTCTACAGCGTCCTGGACCTGTCGCAGCACGACGAGGCGAAGGGCGAGGCGGACGCGGCGTACTGGTCGGAGGACCCGCTGGCGTTGCGCTTCCCGACGGAGGTGGCGAGGGTCGGCTACGCGGTGGCGGGCGCGGTGCGGATGCCCGTCGTCAAGCGCGGCGGCCGGGTCGAGGCGAGCGCGACGGAGCGGCTGGAGGACCAGGAGCTGGACCGGTTCCTGTCCAGCACCGCCCGGCTCGGCGCCGCCGCCCCCTTCCACGTCCTGTCCGACGGCACCCACGTGTACGTGCTGCGCCAGTCGGTGCGCGCCGACCACGCCGACGCGGTGTTCCGGCTCGCCGACGGCGCCGGCTCCTCGGGCGACCCGGCCCGCACCGACTACCTGGCCAAGGGGGGCGAGGGCAAGGTCGCGGTGGTCGACGCCACCCTGCTGTGCGACCGGTTCGTGCTGGCCGGCGGCGAGTTGAAGCCGGTGCTGGAGGTCCGCTACCGGCGCAGCCGGCACAAGGGCCGCCCGGACTCCGCCAAGGACAGCCTCGGTACGCAGGACATGGAGGGGCAGCCGTTCGTCGAGCCGACCCAGGAGCTGTCCTTCGTCCGCAACCTCTCCGAGGGCCGGTTCACCGCCCTGCTGGCGCCCACCGCCGTGCACGGCCGGGAGCGCTGGCAGATCTTCGCCCACAACGACGTCACCGGCCGGATCGACGGCTTCAGCGTCGAGCGCAGCGGGGACGGCCTGTTCAACACCCAGGGCACACAGGCCTGGACCAGCCCGGACCCGCGCTACCGGAGCGCCGTCCACGAGACCGCCCCCGGCGCCTGCCCGTTCACCGGCCGTCCGCTGGTCCCCGCGGCGGGCGAGGGCGGCCGGGCCGGGACGGCGCTGCGCTTCGACGGCGTGGACGACGCGGCGGAGCTGCCGACCAGCGCCCTCGAACTGGCCGACTCCGACTTCACGGTCGAGTTCTGGGCCCGGCGCACCGCCACCGGCGGCCGCGAGGACTTCCTGATCGGCCACGGCGCCTCCAAGGGCGTCCCGCTGCGCACCCTGCACATCGGCTTCCGCCCGGACGACACCTTCACCTTCGCCTTCTTCCACGACGACCTGGACATCCCGCAGCGCACCACGGACACCGACTGGCACCACTGGGCCTGCGTCTTCGCCCGGGACACCCGCGAGCAGGTCGTCTACCGCGACGGCGTCGAGGTCGGCCGCCGCACCACCGACATGCCGTACGGCGGCCTCGGTCCGCTCACCCTGGGGCGCGGTGCCCGCTCCTTCGGGCGCGGCGAGCTGGACGAGGTGCGGATCTGGCTCCGCCCTCGCAGCGGCGCCGAGATCGCCGCCGACCGCGGCCGCCGTCTGATCGGCAACGAACCCGGGCTGGCCGTCTACTACCGCTTCGACGAGGGCTCCGGCACCACGCTGCACGACCAGACCGACCACGGCCGGCACGCGAAGCTGAGCGGCGGCCCCGTCTGGGTCACCTCCGAGGCCCCCGTCGGCGAGGACTCCGGGGTGAGCCGCAGCAGCTTCGCCTTCACCGGGCGCCGGGTGGTCTCCGGCCTGTCGGCGCTGCTGCACCACCAGCAGGAGGCCGCACCCGCCGGCTACGACCAGACGTCCAAGCCGGTCAAGCGCCAGGCCAGGGTGCTGCTGGCGTGCACCACCGGCGGGCCCGACCCGGTGACCGGCCAGGCCACCGACGAGGCCTACGTCGCCACCCTGGACCTCGGCGTGGGCCGGGACGGCCGGCTGGCGCAGGTCCCGGAGGAGCTGGCCCTGCCGGTGCTGGCCGCGCCGGAGTCCAGCGGGAACGTGGACGCGGCCGGGGAGGTGGACGCCCAGGTGGCGAAGCTGGCCCGGGACATCGCCGCCACCGAGGCCGAGATCACCCGCCTCCAGCTGGAGACCGCCGAGATCCCCGACGTCGAGCGCCAACGCGCCGAGGTGCGCACCGAGTTGGAGAGCGACTACTCCTACTGGCGCTACCGGCTGCGGTTCAAGCTGCAGAAGGACGGCAAGGACCAGTACCTCGCGGTGCAGGGCGACCGCAAGGACAGCGTCGCCCCGCTGGTGCGCACCGCCGACCGGCAGGCCGCGTCCACGATCTGGACCTTCGAGCCGACCGGCACCACGATCAACGGCTTCGCCTGCTGCTTCGTCAAGAACGTCAACTCCGGACTCGACATGAACGTCGACAACCGGAGGACCGGCAACGACATCCCCCTGATCCAGTACCGCCGGGAGGCCGACAACGCCGCCACCCACTTCGCGCTCGACGGCTGGAACGGCTACAGCCTGGTGGCCCGGCACAGCTACCAGCTGATCGCGGCCCGGGACAGCCAGGGCGACCGCATCGTCCAGTACGACTACCAGGCGGCGAAGGACTCCGGCGAGGGCGTCCTCATCCTGGAGCGGATCGACAACTCGCTGAAGTCCAACCCCACCACCGACCGGCTGAGCCGGCAGATCTCCGAGCTCACCCAGCGCCTGGAACTCCTCGCCATCAAGCAGGACCGGCTCGCCCAGCTGCGCCGCGACCTGACCGCCCAGCAGGCCGGCCTCGCCGCCAAGCAGGACGAACTGGGCCGGCTCACCGGCGGTGTGCGCGGCTCCGACGACATCGCCCTGCCGGTGCCCCAGCTCGCCGTCGACCGCACCGGGCTGAGCGGCTCCGGCGCGCTGCTGGGCTTCGCCCGCGCCGGCGACCGCCCGTTCCTGCTGGACAGTGCCACCGGCAACGTCGTGCTCTACTTCCGGGGCGCCAACGGCCAGTTCTTCGCCGCCTACTACGACACCCAGGTGCTGCGCTCCTCCCGGCAGCTGGCCGCCGGTGGACGGATGGTCTCCTTCACGGCCCGGGACGCGAACACCGACCTCACCGCGACCGCGATCACCGTCGAGGCCGGGGACGGTCCGACGCAGGTCACCCTCACCGTCCGGCACGACGGCCAGACCGAGAAGTGGTCGCACCTGCCGCGCCGGGCCGAGGACTTCGCCGCCGTGGTCAACGGCGCGGCCGAGCAGCCGGTGACGATCGCGACCGTGCTGCGGATCGACGGCGACGTGGTGCAGTTCACCGAGGGCACCCTCGCCCCGCTGTCCGGCCCCGGCTTCGTGACCGTCGGCGGCCACGGCTTCCGCTTCGAGGGCAGCCACCCCGCCGGGTCGAAGTCCCTGCGCCTGGGCGCGGGCGCGGACCAGGCCCTGCTGAAGCCCGGGATGAGCGTGCAGCGGGTGCGCTACGACCACCGCTGGTCCGAGTCCTCGCAGCCCGGCAGCGCCCTCGCCGAGGGCTCCCGGCTGATCACCGTCGACCCCGGGGGCCTGGCCGAACTGCCGCTGGGCAGCGCGGACGGCCTGGTGCGCGGCCACGGCGGGCGCTGGCGGGCCGACATGCCGGGCCGGGCCTACGCCTTCGACGGCAAGGGCCGCTTCCTGGCCCTGCCCGCCGGGCAGCTGCCCCGGGCGGCGACCCCGGGTGACCTCACCCTGGAGGCCTGGGTCAACCCGGAGCGGGTCGAGGGTCCGGTGCGGCTGCTGCACGCCAACGCCGGGGACACCCCGTACGGCCTCGGCCTGCTCGGCACCCAGGCGACCTCCGGGCTGGTCTTCGACGGCACGGACGACGCCGCCGTGGTGCCCGACGCCTTCGGCTTCGGCGACGGCGACTTCACGGTGGAGTTCTGGGCCCAGCGCACCAAGGTCGACAGCCGGCCGCACATGCTGCTCGGGCACAGCGGTACCGAGGGGCGCGCCAACGAGACCCTGCAGATCGGCTTCCGCAAGAACGGCTTCTTCACGTTCGCCTTCTACGACGACGACCTGGACACCACCAAGCGGTTCTCCGACACCAAGTGGCACCACTGGGCCTGCGTCTTCCAGCGGGAGACCCGCCAGCAGGTGATCTACCTGGACGGCCAGGAGATCGCCCGGCGCACCGCCAACGCCCCGTACCGCGGGCAGGGCCGGCTCTCGCTGGGCACCGTGCTGTGCTGGCCCACCGACTTCGCCTCCGTCCGGCTGGACGAGGTCCGGCTCTGGTCCAAGGCGCGCGGCGGCGACGAGCTGCGGGCCGACCAGGGGCGGCGGCTGAGCGGCAACGAGGCAGGGCTGCTCGGCTACTGGACGTACACGGCGCCCGCTCCCGGCACCCCGGCCGTCCTGACCGACCGCTCCGCGAACAACCGGCACGCCGAACTGCGCGGCATGCCGAAGCCCGTCCCGGCCCGCGCGCCGATCGCCGACGCCGGCTGCCGGGCCGTCGCGGCCGTCGGCGACCGCCGGGTGGTCAGCCGGGAGACCTTCCCGCTGCGCGAGTGGAGCCACCTCGCCCTGGCCTACCAGCAGTCCTGGGCGGTCGAGTTGACCGGCGACGCCCACCTGGAGGTGCCGGACGACGACGCGCTGGACATCGCCGACGACCTGACCCTGGAGGTGTTCGCCCGCGTCGACCGCCTCGGCGAGACCCAGGGCCTGCTCTCCAAGGGCCGCACCGCCGACGGCATCGGCGGCAGCGTGCCCTACCGACTGGCCGTCCTCCCCGACGGGCGGCTGGAGTTCGCCTTCGAGGAGCCCGACGGCCGGGCCGTGCGCTTCACCTCCACCGAGGGCGTGCGGGCCGGGCAGTTCCACCGCATCGCCGTGGTCCGCAAGGGCGGCCGCTCGATGCAGGAGCAGAAGGGCACCCAGCAGATCACCGCCACCGGCGCCGACGGCAAGCCGGTCACCCAGAGCGTCGAGCTGGTCGAGTCGCTCGCCGTGCGCGAGTGGCAGGACATCCGCTTCCACCTGGACGGCCGCGAGATCGGCGCCGGCCGCTACGAGGGCCCCGGGCCGCGCGGCAACGACGCGCCGCTGGAACTCGGCCGGGCACGCGAGGGCGCCACCGTCCAGCAGCTGACCGGGGTGCTCGCCGAAGTCCGGATCTGGGGCGCGGCCCGGGACGCCGCCCGGCTCGGCACCGCCGTCACCGCCCGCGACCGCGGCCTGGTCGCGCACTGGCGCTTCGAGGAGAACGCGGGCAGCACCACGGCCGACGCCACCGGCTCGCACCCGGCCCGGCTGCGCGGCGCCCGCTGGGTCCGCAACCCCGACCCGCGCGGCAGCGTCTTCCGGCTGTACCGCAACGGCGTCGCCGTGGCCTGCGACCCGGCCGACGCCCCGGGGCTGCCCGCCACCCCGGGCCTGCCCGACACCGCCGCCTTCGCCGAGAACAGCGAGGCGCAGCTGACCCTGGGCGCGGTGCTCAAGCGCGGCAAGCCCGCCCAGGCGTTCGAGGGCGTGCTGGAGGAAGTGCGGATCTGGCGCACCGCCCGCACCCACGAGCAGCTGTTGGACAACCTGTTCACCCGGCTCAAGGGCGAGAAGGAGGACCTGGTCGCCTACTGGCCGTTCGACCGGGACTCCACCGAGGCGCGCACCGCCCAGGTCCGCGACGAGGGCCTGCGCGGCAACCACCTGGAGTTCGGCCCGGAGGCCACCCGCCCGCGCACGGTGCTGTCCAGCGCACCGGTCTCCAACGACGCCGCCCAGGTCCGTTCGGCCCTGGCCGGCCTGCGCACCCCGTTCCACCAGAGCATCTCGGCCGCCCCGGCGGTCGCCGAGTACGCCGACATGCAGTACGGCTCGCGCGGCGAGGCGTTCGGCGTCCTCAAGCGCGCCTACAGCTACCTCCAGGACGGCCGCTGGCACCTGGTCACCGGCTACAAGGTCGGCGAGCTGGTCAGCGAGTGGGTCAGCCAGATCCAGTTCGACCCGCAGCTGATCGGCTACGTCGAGGGCGCCCCGCCGATCCCCTCGGAGAACCTCACCGCGGGCCTGACCGACCCGGGCAGCGACACCTTCGAGGGCGCCTCCACGGTCAAACTCACCGAGGCCGAACAGGTCGTCCGCTCACTCTCCTCCGCCAAGGAGCGCAGCGTGGACGCCGCCTTCGGCTTCGCGCTCTCCAACGAGGTGGACGTCGACGTCTGGATGATCACCGCCCCGCTGGGCTTCGGCATCGCCAAGTCCATCGCCAAGGGCGGGGTCTCGGCGAGCGTGCGGGGCAACCTGGAGTTCTCCAACAGCTGGGCCGAGGACACCTCCGTCTCCCAGGGCGAGAACACCGCCCGGACCACCAAGGTCTCGCTCACCGGTCACTGGGAGGACCCGGGCCGGGTGCTCAACCCCACCGCCGGGCGGCGGTACGTCCCGGCCAACACCGGCTTCGCCGTCGTCCAGTCGCAGACCGCCGACGTCTTCGCGCTGCGCCTGGCGCACAGCGGCGCGCTGGTGGCCTACCGCATCCAGCCCAACCCGGACATCCCCAAGGACTGGAACGTCGTCCCCTTCCCGATCAACCCGCGCTACACCAAGCAGGGCACCCTGGACGGCACCGTCGGATTCGACGCCCGCGGCAAGGTCGCCGACCCCGACTACCAGGGGGCCCGCGACCGGGGCGAGTACAGCTACTTCAAGCCCCGCGAGGCGTACGCGCTCAAGCGCCGCATCCAGCGCGACCAGCAGCGCCTGCACAGCTACTACGACAGCGTCTCCACCGAGACCCACGCCCCCGACCCGCTCGCCCAGCGGGCCGGCCGGGTGCTCGGCGGCGCGATCGGCGCGGACGCCTCGCCGGCCCGCGGCCGGGACGCCACCGACAGCGCGACCGGGCAGGGCTTCTCCCGCCGCGACCTGGTCAACACCTACGTGTGGACGGCCGCCGGGGGCTTCTTCGCCGAGACCACCGAGACCACCGACGTCGTCAGCGAGACCACGGCCGGCTCGTACTCGCTCTCCGGCTCGGTGGGCACCTCGATCGGGACCTCCTTCCAGATCGCCGGCATCGGCATCGGCGCCCAGCTCGACGCCTCCGTCGGCGGCGGGATGACCACCACCCGGGCCCGCGGCAAGGAGGCCACCCGCTCCTTCGGCCTGGAGGTCGAGGTCGCGCCCAGCAGCAACCTCCAGAGCTACGACGGCGACCGCAACCCGGTCTTCGACCGCGACGGACAGCCCGTCAAGGTGCCCGGCAAGGTCGACGCCTACCGCTTCCTCAGCTTCTACCTCGGGGAGGACAGCGAGCACTTCGACAGCTTCTTCCACAAGGTCGTCGACCCCCTCTGGCTGGAGAACGGGCACGACCCCAACGCGGCGGCGCTGCGCCAGGCCCGCCAGTCGGACCGCAAGCCGCCGTGCTGGCGGGTCCTGCACCGGGTCACCTTCGTCAGCCGGGTCCTGCCCGACATCCCGCCGGCCGACGCGCCCCCGCTGGAGAAGGCGATGCGGCAGCTGGATGTGGAGAGCAACTACGAACTCGTCCGCCGCCTCGACCCGTACGTGAAGGGAGCGGCCACCGGCCTGCCCGAACTGGCCGAGGCCACCCGCACCACGCTGGCCCGGGAACTGCCGGAGCTGCTCCCGCACGCGGACGACGTGATCGGCTTCCTCGCGCAGTACTACGGCGTGGAGGCCTGAGCCCAGGGCCCCGGGGACGGGTCCGTCCTCGGGGCCCGGCGGGTCGGCTCGTCGCGAATCGGACACCTACTCCGGGACGAGCACCGCGACTCCGGTCACGCGGTCCGCGGCGAGGTCGCCGAGGGCCGCGTCGGCGTGCCGCAGCCCGTAGCGGCGCACGTGGACCACCGGGCGGGTCCGGGTGGCCTCGGCCAGGTAGGCCCGTCCGTCGGCCCGGGTGTTGGCGGTGACGCTGCGCAGCGTGCGCTCCTGGAACAGGTGCCGCTGGTAGTTCAGTGGCGGGATGTCGCTGAGGTGGATGCCGGCCACCGCGAGCGTGCCGCCCCGGTCCAGCGCCGCGAGGGCGACCGGCACCAGTTCGCCGACCGGGGCGAACAGGACGGCGGCGTCCAGCAGTTCGGGGGGCGGGTCGTACGAGTCGCCGGCGAACTCGGCGCCGAGCTCCAGCGCCAGCCGTCGGGCCTCCGCACCCCGGGTGAACGCGGCCACCCGGGCGCCCCGGGCGAGGGCGAGCTGGGCGGTCAGGTGCGCGGACGCGCCGAAGCCGTAGATGCCCAGGAGCCCGCCCGACGGCAGCTCGGCCCGCTCCAGCGCCCGGTAACCGATGATCCCGGCGCACAGCAGCGGGGCGAGCTCCTCGGCGGGCGGCCCTTCGGGCAGGCGGTAGGCGAAGCGGGCGTCCGCGACCACGTGGCGGGCGTAGCCGCCGTGCCGGTCCCAGCCGGTGTAGCGGGAATCCGGGCAGAGGTTCTCCCGCCCGGTCCGGCAGTACCCGCAGCTGCCGCAGGTCCGGGCCAGCCAGGCCACCCCGGCGCGGTCCCCGACGGTGAACTCCTCGACCGCGGGACCGGCGGCCCGCACGCGCCCGACCACTTCGTGCCCCGGTGAGCACCGCGCCATCCGGGGAGCGAGATCCCCCTCCGCCAGGTGCAGGTCCGTACGGCACACCCCGCACGCCTCCACCTCCACCAGGATCTCCTGCGGTCCGGGCGCGGACAGCGGCCGCCGCTCCCACACCAACGGCCCCGGGCGCGCCGGACCCACGGGCCCGGGCCGCTCCACGACCCAGGCCTCGGTCTCTCCCGGTGCTGCGTGTGTGGTGTCCATCGCCGCCTCGCGTGTCGCTGCCCCTGCTCTTCAGGATCATCCCGCCAGGGCCGCCGTGCACACGGGCCCTGAGCCACCCCGCTTCTGCGCCGCCCCGCCGGACAGTCGTGGAGGACCTCCGTCCGCGCAGTCAGGTGCGTTTGTTCGGCTGTCTCCTGCCCGGTGTGCTGCTCGTCCCCGGATCCGGTGGGGCCGGGGGAGCCGAGGCGTTCGTGGCCGTGCCGGACCGCGTCGACGTCCGCGTCGGGGTGGCCAGGAGGATCGTGGCCAGGGTGAGGGCGGCAGCCAGCCAGGTGGTGGTGTGGAAGGCGTCGGTGAAGGCCTGGGCGGTTTCAGGGGAGGCGCCCGCGTCGAGTGGGGACGATGACGTGCCCGGGGGGAGGAGCAGCCGGTAGGCCACGGTGGTGACCGTGCCGAAGACGGCGATGCCCAGGCCGGCGCCGGCCTCGTAGGCGACGGACTCGATGCCCGCCGCCGCGCCCGCCTGGGAGGACGGCGCGGTGGTCATGATCAGGTTCGAGGCGACCATCTGGACCAGGCCGTGGCCGAACCCGATCAGGGCCAGTCCGAGCGGGACGACCGTGCCGGAGGCGGCCAGGACGTATCCGGTCGCCGCGAGCAGCAGCCCCGCGGGCACGCCCGCGCGCGGTTGTCCCAGGCGGGAGAGGAGCAGTCCGCCCACCGGCCCCGCCACCGTCGCGGCCAACGGCATCGGGATCAGGTACAGCGCGGCGGCCTCCGCCGACAGCCCCTTGGCGATCTGCAGGTACTGCACCAGCTGGAGTTCGAAGCCGACCATCACCAGCACCGGCAGCACCGAGGCCACCACTCCGGCGCGCAGCCCGGGCAGCCGGAACAGGGACAGGTCCAGCATCGGGTTCGGCATCCGCTGCTGCCGTCGCACGAACAGCACCAGCGCGGTCAGGCCCGCCGCCGGCAGCACCACCTCCGGGATGCCGACGCCGTCGTGGGTGAAGGCGATGATGGCGTAGGCGCAGCCCAGGAACCCCACCATCGAGAGCAGGGGCGAGGTGGCCTCCCACGGTTGCCGCTCGGACTCGACCTCGTTGCGCAGCAGCAGTGCCACGGCGGGCACGGCCAGTGCCACGATCGGCAGGTTGACCAGGAAGATCGAGCCCCACCAGAAGTGCTGGAGCAGGAAGCCGCCGGCCACCGGCCCCAGCGCCGAGGCGCCGGCGGCGACCGCGCTCCACGCCCCGATGGCCACCGCGTGGTCGCGGCCGTCGCCGAAGGTCTGCCGGATCAGCGCCAGCGTGGCCGGGATGATCATCGACGCGCCGATCGCCAGCAGTGCCCGGGCGCCGATCAGGGCCGGCGGACCGGGTGCCACCGCGCACAGCGCGGAGGCCGCGCTGAAGACGCCCAGTCCGGCCAGCAGCAGCCGCTTGTGTCCGATCCGGTCGCCCAACGGCCCGCTGACCAGCACCAGTCCGACCATCAGGAGCGAGTAGACGTCGACCGCCCACAGCAGTTCGGTCGGGGAGGCCTGTAGTTCGTGGGCGAGGGTCGGGACGGTGATGGTGAGGATGGTGACGTCCACGGCTGCGGGCAGGAAGCACAGCAGCACCACGGTCAGCACCAGCCAGCGCCGGGCCGTCCCGACCACGGGCAGCGTACTGCTCACCGGCCGAGGTCCAGAGCCGTCCTGGCTCGGTCGATCAGGTCGTGCAGTTCGGCGAGGCTGGGTGCGTAGAACATGCAGCTCAGTCTGCCAGTTTGAAGGTCCGTCAGCTCGGTCGGGACCACACCTCGGTCGGCGTGTCGGGGCGAGGCCACGAGCGGTCCGAGCAGGCGCAGCACTTCCGGCAGGTACATCCCGGTCGGCAGGCCGTAGAAGTCGTAGTTGCCGACCGCGTGGGTGTCGAGGTAGCCGGGGCCGATGAGGTGCTCGCCGAACTCGTGCACGTGACTCGAGCCGGTACGGCGGGCGTTGAGGTCGTGCAGGTAGACGACGCCGTCGCGGGCGATCGCGTCGATGCCGAAGCGCCCGCGGTAGCCGCGCCGTTGCATCTCCTCGGCCAGCCGGAGTCCGCCCTCGGTGAGCGGGCGGTACCACCATGCGCGGCGCAGCTCGCGCGCGGTGACGTTGCCGCGCAGGTGCGTGGCGCCCTCGAACAGCATGTCGGTCGTGTAGCAGAGGTGGGGCGGGGCGTCCGCCGGCACCATGTACTCCACGGACGGGAAGGTGATGTCGCCGTGGAGGAACTCCTCGACGACCACGGCGTCTTCGTCGTAGAACGTGCTTCCGGCCAGGCGTTCGGCGATGTCGTCGTCGCCGGGCCGGAAGATCAGCAGGCCGAGGCTCGCCTCGCCGCGGTCCGCCTTGACGATGCACGGCGTGCCGGTCGCGAGGATGTCCCGGACGGCGGCCGGCACGTCCTGCTTCCCGGCGCAGTGCGTGCCGGGCGGGATGCGGCAGGGGCCGTCGGTCATGCCGAGGTCGGTGGCCAGGTCGCGCAGGCCGGTCTTGGTGTCCAGCAGGTCGCGCAGGGACTGCTGCGGCGGGCTCTCCGGCAGTTCGGTCACCACGTCGTACCGGGTGCGCAGGGCCTCGGTGAACCGCCACAGGTCGGCGGTGGTGGTGTGCGGGATCAGCCGGAGTCTGCGGCCCGGCCCGGCGTGGGCGGCCACGGCGGCCATCAGTTCGGGATCGGCGAGCATGTCGGCGAACAGCGAGCCGGTGCGGCCCGCCGGGCTGAGGTTCACCACACCGTCGATCTCCAGGAACTTCCGCTGCCAGTCCAGTTCTCCGATCGGCTCGTAGGTGACGAGCATCTTGTCCAGCGGCCCCCAGAACAGCGCCTGGTCCTGCTGGGCGTAGCACTCCGACAGCAACTCGTCGACGTCGTCGGCGCGGACGGCGAAGTCGCGCAGGGTGTCGACGGCGTTGCTCACGCAGAGGGTGGGTACGGTCATCTCTTCTCCTCGTGCAGCAGTCCGTTGTTCTTCGACACCAGGTCGACCGCGGCCGAGACCACGTGCCAGAAGAGCTCCTTGCCCAGGGCGGCGGTGGAGCCCGAAGTGCTCGACAGGACGCCCTGGTTGGTCGTGCGGCCCACGTCGGCGGGGTGCAGGTAGATCCCCGGGCGGGGTGGGTCGGCGTGGTCGGGCCGTGCGGGCGAGACCAGCTCCGGGCGGAGGTAGAGCATCAGGCTGGTCTCGGTGATCCCCGCGTGCTCGGCGTGCCACCCCGGGAAGAGCGGCACCCGCCCGGCGAGCCAGTCGGTGTCGACCAGGCTCCACCAGCTCAGCGCGATGAACTCCTTGCCCGCGGCGGCCGGCCGTCGGCCCACCTCGTCGAGGGCCTCGAAGAGGAACGGCTCGTTCTCGAAGTGGCCGTTGACGACCAGCAGTCGGCGCCACGGCAGGGCGCACAGCGACTCCAGCGCGTCCTCCAGGAAGGCCAGCAGGGACCGGCCGCGCACGTAGACGGTGCCGGGGAAGGCCAGGCCGCCGCCGCTCTGCGGCAGCGACCGCGCCGCGATGGACTGCGTCGGCAGGGTCAGGGCGTTGAGCTCGTAGGCGATCTGCCGGGCGAACGCTTCGGCGAGTACGGTGTCCACGGACAGCGGCAGGTGCGGACCGTGCTGTTCGGTGGCTCCCACCGGCCACACCACGGTTCGGCCGGCGGTGACCGCCAGGACGTCGGCGCTGCTCAGGTCGCACAGCTGCGGTCCGGCGCTGCGGGGGGTCATGGCCGCACCTGCCCGGATCGGTTCGCGCCGGTGGCGGGTTCGAGGGCCAGGCCGGTGTTCCCGGCGTCGGTGGTCCCCGCGTCGGTGTTCCCCGTACCAGTGTTGCCCGTTCCGGTGTTCCCCGTTCCGGTGGTCTCGGCCACGATCCGGGCGAGCGTGGGGTACATGTCGGTGTGCAGCGCGGTGTAGATCTGGGCCACCACCGCGCCGACCGCCAGGTAGTCGTGCACGTCCCGGCCCGACTGCACGCCGCCGGAGGCCAGCACGGGGAGGGTGAACCCGGCTCGGCGCAGCTTCCACAGGGAGGCCAGCACGAGCGGCTTGATGCCCGGTCCGGAGTAGCCGAACACGCCGCCGAGTTGGAGGTCGCGGGTCTCCGGGTGCACGGCGGCGGCGGGCAGGGTGTCGCTGATGGTCACCGCGTCGGCGCCGGCCCGGGCGGCGGCGAAGGCCCGGGCGTGCAGGCCCTCCCCGCTGGCCAGCTTGACCGAGAACGGCACCCGCGTCGCGGCGCGGGTGGCCGCGGTGTAGGCGTGCACTCGCTCGGGGGTGTCGTCGAGGCCGTCCTCCTCGTTGAGGCAGGAGATGCCCAGTTCCAGTGCCCGGCAGCCCGTCGCCTCCACGCGGGCCGCCAACTCGGCGAGCTCCGTCGGGCTGTCGGCGTGCAGGGACGCGATGACCGGCAGCCCGTCCTGCGTCAGGTCGCGCAGGATGCGCACCCAGTGCTCGACGGACCGTTTGGAGTAGGTGGTGCTGTTGATCATTCCGGTGGGCAGTCTGACGAGGCGTTCGTCCAGGCCGATCGGCGGGTTGGGGTGGATGGTCTTGGTGACCACCGCGCCCGCGCCGGCGTCCAGCAGCCTGCGGATGTTGCGCTCCTGGTCGGTGAGCAGGCCGGAGCCCACCACGACCGGATTGGCCAGGTGCATTCCCAGCAGGTGGGTCGGGGCCCCCATGTCAGGCCGCCGCCCTGGTCCGGCCCAGCGCCGCGAGCACGCCGTCGACCAGCAGTGCCGGGTCCTTGGCGATCTCCTTGGCGGACAGGAACGTTGCGGCGGCGACCTGGGCGAGTCCCTTGAGCAGGTGGCTGGCCGACTCGGAGAAGGGCTGGTCGGTGATGCCTACGATGGGGCGGCCCAGCGCGCTGGCCCAGCCCAGTTCGATGTGCGTGCCGTCCGTGCGCAGCAGGGTGCCGTCGAGCACCGGCAGGACCGGCACGAACACATCGCATTCGAGCATCCATGCGTAGTCGCGCACGGACACCTCCTCGGGGGTGAACGAAGCGGTGTCGGCACCGAATCGTTCGGCCACGTGCGCGGACAGCACGGTGGCGCCGGCCTGCCGCGACTGGTCGATGGTCAGTCTCAGGAAATCGTGGATCGGCGCGGCCATCCCGCCGGGCACCAGGGCGTGCTGGATCGGGCCGCCGACGAACACGGTGACGCCGCGCAGGGCGTCGGGGGTGACTTTCATGGCGTTTCGAAGCTCCTTCGAAGGAGTCTGCCGACGGCCGCGCGAGGAGGCGGACTTCGGTCGGCAGGAAGCAGAAATGGTCAGCGCTATCGACAGAAATGGTCAGCGCCATCGGATGGTGCGCTTGCGGTGAACGGGGAGGGAGCCGGGGGTGAGGCCTGACGCTGCCGCCGGGGAGCCCGATGGGGTGCGCCGTTCCCGCGCTCTGCGTCCTCCAGACAAATGGACGAGCTCAGGCTAGTTCGGGATGATTCACCAGGACAAGAAGCATATGCGCCAGACGGAGATGCGTCTCAAATCTCACAAAAGGTGCATTCTGTCGCCCGGTCGTCGACGCCGGCCCGCTCGGGAGGCGCGTTGCGGGCCGATTTTCGCGGGTGTACGGACCGTGCGCCCGGAAATGGCCGAATCGCCGTCGAACTAACGTGCAAAAGAATTCTCGAATCCGGTGTTCGAAGGTGCGTGACGGGTAAATCGTTGACCATTGACAGGTGATAAGGCCTCGGCTAGCTTCGATAAAGCGTGAATGGCCGACGCCGCCTTGTATTTCGATCGGCGTCGGCCCGCTTTCGGCCCGACCGTTTCCGCGATCTCACTCGCCTTTCCGCACGCCGGACGCCCGGTCGCCGCCTGTTCGAATGAACCCACCCAGAGGGGAAGTTCTGGTGAATCCTTTGCAGACCATCAAGCGAATTCTGCACTCCGAGGTGCTGGTGGAGGTGCCGATCGACCGGATGCGACTCGACGACAGGCTGCGCGAGAATTACGGCATGGACTCGCTCGGTTTCGTGGAACTGCGCGTGCAGTGTGAAGAGGCGTTCGACATCAGCATCCCCGACGAGGCCATCGCGGCGGGGGAGTTGTCCACCCTCGGCGATGTGCTGGCGCTGGTCGAGCGGCTGTCGGGGGCCGACCGCCCCCCGGCCACCGCGTGAGCACGGCCCCGGTCACCGCTGACGACCACCCCGGGGACCCGACCGGTGTGCTGTTGCGCGGCACTGACCTGCACCTCAACCACTACGGGGCCACCCGGCTCCCGTTCGCCTGCGTGGGCGGCAGCGGCCTGCACCTCGACGTGGTCGACCTGAGCCGGGAACACCGGGGCAGGCGGCTGCGGTTGCTGGACGCCAGCGGCGGCTACGCCAGCGCCACCCTGGGCGGCGACCACCCCGTCGTACGAGCGGCGCTCGCGCGCAGCACCGGAGTCGGCAACGTCACCGACGAACTGGGCTCGCTGGAACGGGCGGAGCTCCTCGACCGGCTCTTCGGCCCCGGCGGGCTGTGGACCGACCACTTCCCCGCGGGGCGGTACCACGTCAGCGGACGCAACTCCGGCTCGGAGGGCAACGAGTTGGCCCTGCGGCTGGTGCTGGAGTCCCGCTTCGACGGCCGGCGGCTGTCCCACCGCCCGGGCAAGGAGCGGCGCGACACCGTCCTGGCCTTCCACGGCGCCTGGCACGGCTGGACCAGCGGGCTGGTGCAGCTGCTCAACCGCAGGTACTACCGGGCCGGGCTGCCCGGCGCGGACACCACCGGCCCGTACGGCGTCCGGGTCCACCACATCCCGTTCGGCGACCTCGACGCCCTGACGGAGTACTTCGCCGAGTCCGCCGACCGGCTGCTGGCCGTCGTGGTCGAACCGATCCAGGGCGACGCGGGCATCCTCGCGCCTCCGCCCGGATACCTGCGCGAACTCGCGCGGCGGTGCACGGCCGACGGCGTGCTGCTGGTGGCCGACGAGGTGCTGACGTTCGCCAAGACCGGCAGCTGGTTCGCCATGCGCGACGCGGACGGACCGGTGCCCACCGACATCACCGTCATCGGCAAGTTCCTGGGCATGGGCACGGTGTCCACCTCGATGGTGATCGCCCGCAAGGAGCTGGCCGTCCGCTCCTCCGGCGCCGTGACCACCTCCGACCTGCGGCCGCCGAACTGCGCGGTGATCCGCGACGGCATCGAGCACATCGAGAGCGAAGGGCTGCTGCGACGCTCGGCCGACGTCGGCGTGGACCTGGCCAAGCGTCTCGACGACGCCCTGGTGGGCCGCCACCCGGACGTGTTCACCGAGGTCCGCGGGAGCGGGGTCATGCTCGGCGTGGAGCTGACCGCCGCCGCGGCGGACCGGATCGGCGCGCTGCGCCGGGAGTTGATCGAAGCGGGCGTGTACGCGGAGTTCATGGCGGGCGCGGGCAGACGCTCCGGCGGCCGGCGCTACGTCCACCCCACCCTGCGGATCGTGCTGCCGCTGATCACCACCGGGACGCAGGCCGACGAGATCGTGGACCGGGTGGCGGCAGGCGCCCGGGCCCTGTGGTGAGCGCGGAGTTCCGCACCCGGGTCGAGCACGTCGACACCGACGCGACCGGGATCGTGCACTTCTCCCGCTACACCTCGCTGATGGAGACCGCGGGCACCGAACACCTCGAAGCGCACGGCGCGGGCCTGACCGCGTTCGGCGCGGCCGACGTCGACCTGGTGGTCGCCGACCTGCGGGTGACCTACCTCAACAGCGCCGTGTACCGCGACGTGATCATCGGGGACACCCGGGTCGACCACGTCGGCGCGGCCTGGTTCGCCCTCGCGGTACGTCTGCTGCGGGAGGAGCAGGACGGCACCCGCACCCCGCTGGTGGCCGGCGACCTCGTCTTCGCCGCCGTCGCCCCCGACACCCGGCGCGTGGTGCCCCTACCGGCACCGCTGCGACAGGCCCTGAGAGGAATCGTCCCGGATGCGACACCCGAACGAAACGGCACCCCCGCCCGTCATGGTCCGCGAGGCGCGTCCGCTGGGCACCTCGGCCATCGCGGCCCTGGTGCGCGGACGCCACCCCCGCCTGTTCATCGACCGGGTGCTGGACCATGAGCCCGGCGTGTTCCTGCGCAGCATGTTCGCCGTCTCGGCGGAGATGGGCGCGCTGTCCGGGCACCTGCCCGAGCGCGGCCTGACCCCGGGGCTGATCCTGCCCGGCAGCCACACCATGCAGGCCTTCGCCCAGTCCGGCGTCCTGCTCTACCAGTTGAGCAGCGATCCGCTCGCCGACGACGAGGTCACCCTGGTCGGCACGGTCAAGTCCCGGTTCCTCGCCCCGGTCGTGCCCGGCGACCAGGTCGTGCTCGACGTCCGCGCGGACCGGCTGTCCGGCCCCACCTTCGCCTTCTCCGCCGTGGTGACCGTGGAGGGCCGCTCGGTCGCCGGGTTCCGCGGCGCGATGAGCCGGACGAAGGTCGATCCCGCGGCGGCCCGGCCGTGGTGACCCCGGTGATCACCGGACTGGCCTGGGACACCCCGCTGGGCCGGGACCAGGAGGCGGTGTGGGAACGGCTGTGCGCGGGCGACTCGGCGCTGGCGCCCGTCCACTCGCCGCACCCCCTGCGCAACACCGCCGCCGCCGTCGTCGCGTCGCCGCCGTACGGGACCCGGGCGGGCGAGCGCCAGCGCGCGCTCGCCGGGCGGACGCTGTCCGCCGCGTTCGCGGACGCCGGCCTGTCCACCACCGACCCCGAGGTCGGCCTCGTCCTGGGCACCAGCTTCGGCGCCTGCCTGGACGAGGCGGAGCCGACGCTGCACGCCTGGGCGGACGACGCGGCGGCGGGCATCGGGCACCCGGGCACGCCGGTCTGCGTCATGACCGCCTGTTCCGCGGGGTCGGACGCGATCGCCGTCGCGCACGCCCTGGTGCGCTCGGGCGAGCGGCGGGTCTGCGTGGCGGGCGGGGTGGACGTGGTCACCGAGGCCAAGCGGCTCGGGCACTCCGCGCTGGGCACGATGAGCCCCACCGGACTGCGGGCCTTCGACCGGGCGCGCGACGGGATGCTGCTCGGCGAGGGCGCGGCCTTCGTGGTGGTCGAGCACCCCGACTCCGCCCGGGAGCGCGGCGCCCGGGTGCACGCCCGGCTTCGCGGGGCCGGCGCGGCCAACGACGCCGCCGGGCTCACCGCACCGGACCCGTCCGGGCGCGCCGTGCTGCGCGCCGTCGAACGCTGCCTGGCCTCCGCGGGCCTGGCACCCGCGGACGTCGCGGTGGTCAACGCCCACGGGACCGGCACACCGCTCAACGACGAGGTCGAGGCGCGCAGCCTGCTGGAGCTGTTCGGAGCCGACGGCCCGGTGGTGTTCGCCACCAAGGGGGCGTTCGGCCACAGCCTGGGCGCGACCGGGGCCGTCGAGGCCGTGGCGACGGTCTTGGCCCTGCGCCACCGTCAGGCCCCACCGGTCTTCGGACTGCGCGATCCGGTGGCCCCGCTGCGGCTGGCCGCGGGATCGGCGCGAGCGGTCGGCCCCGGCGCCGGACTGAGCCTGACGCTGGGGTTCGGCGGGTTCAACACGTGCCTGCTGTTCGAAGGGGTGAGGACGTGACACACGTGCCGAGGGGCACCCGGGTGCTCGGTTCGGCGACGGTGCTCGCCGACGACCCGGAGGAGTACGCGGTGAACAAACCGTCCTTCTACGCCGACCCGGCGGCCTGGCTGGTCGCCGAGACCGTGGACCGGGCATTCGCGGACTGCGCCGAACCCGTGCTCGACGACGCCGCCGACACCGGGATCCTGGTCATGAGCGCGACCGGGAGCGAACGGACGATGCGCCGCATCGCCGACTCGGTGCCGAGGTCCCGGGTGTCGCCGCTGCGCTTCGCCGGAGCGAACCCGGGCGTGCTGGCCGGGCTGCCCGCCCTGCGCCACGGGCTGCGCGGGCCGTCCCTGCTGCTGGCGGCGCACCCCGACCGGGCCACCCCCGTCGCGTTCACGGTGCTCGGCGGCTGGCTCGCGGACGGCCACGCCCGGCACGTGCTCCTGGTCGGCCTGCAACCCGCCCCAGGAGAGGGGCAGTTGTGCCGCTGCCTGGTCCTGACCAGCGCCCGGGACGAGCGGTGAACGGCCTCACCCGGTCCGAGGTGGCCGACTTCCTGACCCGGGTCGAGACGATCCCGGCCAGTACGGGCGGCGGCGCCCCGGCCGGGGTGGACGACGTGCTGGCGGACCTGGCCGGGCTGGGCCTGGCACCGGGCGACGCGGTGGTGCTCTGCCTCGCCAACGGAGTCGAACTGCTGCGCGTGCTGCTCTCGTCGCTGCTGCTGGGCCTGGTGCCGCTGGCCGTGCCGCCGAGCACCCCGTGGCAGCGGGTGCGCGCGCTGGCCGGGCACGTCGGGGCCGGCGTCGTGGTGACCACCCGGCTGGCCGGCGCGGGGCCGCAGCTGCCGGTGGGCGGCGCGCTCGCCGTGCCGACCGGGCACCCCGCCACCCCGTACCGGCCGGGCGAGATCCTGCTGTCCACCTCCGGCACCTCCGGGATGTTCAGCGCGTGCGTGCACCGGGTGGCCTCGCTCCTGCACAACGCCCGCCTGCACGCCGGGGCCACCGGCATCACCTCGGCCGACACCCTGCTGGTGAACCTGCCGCTGTACTACTCCTACGCCCTCGTGGCGCAGGCGCTCGCCGCGTACGTGACCAAGGCGCGACTGGTGCTCGACGGGCCGCCGTTCTCGCCGGCCGGGTACCGCGAGGCGGTCGCCGCGCGCGGGGTCACCCACTCGGCGGTGACCCCGACGATCGCCCGCCAACTGCTGGCCGACGCCGCGCTCGTGCCAGGCGGCCTGCGGGCCCTGGCGGTCGGCGGGGACCGGCTCGCACCGGCGGAGGTGGCCCGCCTGCTGGCCGCGCGGCCCTCTGCGGAGCTGTACCTGACCTACGGGCTCACCGAGGCCGGACCGCGCGTGTCGACCCTGGCCGCGCACGCCGAGCCCGCGCACCGGCACGGCTCGGTCGGCCGCCCGCTGCCGGGAGTGCGCGCGTCGCTGCGCGGGGTGCAGGGCGACGTGGGCGAACTGCTGGTCGAGTCCGGCACCGTCCTGCTGCGACGGGTCGGGCAGCACAGCAGCAGAGTCCTGCTCGGGCCGCGGACCATCGCCACCGGGGACGCCTTCTCGATCGACGACGGCTACCTGACCTTCCACGGACGCCTGTCGGACTTCGTGGTCCTGCGCGGTGAGAAGGTCTCGCTGAACACCGTCCGGCAGGCCGCACACGCCATCCCGGGGGTCGTGCACTGCGTGCCCGAGGTGGTGACCGAGGACGGCACGCAGGTCCTCCACGTCCACCTGTCCGTCACCGGCACCCTCCCCGGCGGCGAGAAGGCACTGCGCCACCTCCTCAACTCCCAGCTGCTGCCCGCCGAGCGCCCGCGTGCGGTGTTCGTCTCCACCGCCGACCCGGAGGCCTTCCGCAAATGACCCTCCGCCTCGGCTGGACCGTCCCGACGGCCCTGTCACCCGCCGGACTCCGCGCGTTCGCGGCGACCGCGGAGACCCTCGGGTACGACCACCTGTCCGTCCCCGAGCACCTGGTGTCCGGCGTTCCCGCCTACGAGAGCCTGACACTGGTGGCGTTCCTGGCGGCCGTCACCACCCGGATCGAGCTGGCCACCGCGATGACGATCCTGCCGCACCGCCCGGTGGTGCTCGCCGCCAAGCAGGCCGCGCAACTGGCCCACCTCAGCGGCGACCGGCTGCGGCTGGGCGTCGCCATCGGATCCGACCCCGCCGAGTCCGCCGCCCTCGGCGTCGCCCCGGGCACCCGCGCGGCACTGTTCGAGGAACAGGTCCACGCGCTGCGCCTGCTGTGGACGCGGCCGGACGCGGACTTCGCCGGCGCGCACGTCGCGTTCTCCGGCGTCACCCTCACCCCCCGGCCGCGTGCCGTGCCCCTCTGGATGGGCGGCGGCACCCTGCGTACCGGGGGAAGACCGGGCTCACTGCGCCGGATCGCCACCCTCGCCGACGGCTTCACCATGTCCGGCCTGCTCGCCAACCGGGTCAACCGCGGCGCCGCGCTCATCGCCGAACTGCGGACGGCGGTGACCGACGCCGGCCGCGACTGGAGCGCCTTCGGCGTCGAGGCCCGCCTGCGCCCCGACCCCGGCCGGCCGAACACCTGGCGCTCCCTCGCCGACGCCTGGCGGTCCGCCGGCGCCACCCACCTCACCGTCACCACCGACGACCTCTCCCTGCTGGCCCCCCTGTACGCGGCGCTGACCGGGTAGCGCGCCGGCTCGCGGACCTGCCGAGTCGTCGCCGCCGTCGACCGGCTCGCTCTCCAGCCGGGCGAGGGTGGCTGCCGCGGCGGGGGTGGTCGGGGTGTAGACGACGATGAACTCGTGGGCGTCGTCGGCCATCTGGAAGGCGTCCCAGGACAGCTCGACCGTTCCGGCGCGGGTGCGCAGGCGCGTGATGTCGTGGGTGAGTTCCATGATCGAGTGCCGGTCCCACAGGTCCGCGAACTCGGCGCTCTCCTGGCGGAGTCGGGCGATCTGCCGGGCGAACTCCGGGTCGTGCGGGCGCGCGGCGGCCTCGGTGCGCAGGTAGGCGACCGTCTCGCGGGCCTTGGTCGGCCAGTCCACGTAGATGTCGCGCGCCCTGGGGTCGGTGAAGACGAGCCGGCCGAGCGTGCGCCGGGCTTCGGGGACGTCGGCGAAGTCGAGGAAGGCGTGGGCGGCGAGGTGGTTCCAGGCGAGGATGGCGCCGCAGTGGCCGACCAGGTAGGCGGGGGTGCAGCGCATCGAGTCGAGGAAGAGCTGGACGCTGGGGCGCACCGGGCGCCGGCGAGCGGCCGCCTGCCGGGGCGGCGTGGCCGGGCGGGCGAGCGTGCGCAGGTAGCGGTGCTCGTTGGCGGTCAGGCGCAGCGCGACGGCGACCGCGTCGATGACGGCATCCGAGACCCGGGAGGCCTGACCGCGCTCCAGGCGGACGTACTGGTCGACGCTGACGTTCGCCAGCGCGGCGACCTCCTCCCGGCGCAGGCCCTCGACCCGGCGGACGCCTTGCCAGGGGGGTACGCCGACGTCCTGGGGGCGCAGTCGCATGCGACGGGAGACGAGGAACTCGCGTATCGCGGCCTTGGTGTCCACGCATGCATCGTGCGCGATCCCCGTGCCGTCGCACAGACACCAACCGGCCATGTTCCTTCACGCCTCCTGCACACGGCAACGGCCGGACCCAGGGCAAGTCTTGCCCTCCCCAGGTGCGCTGACTGGGCGTCATGCTCATTCCACCCGCACCGCCAGGGCGGGTCCCGTCAACGGAAGGGATCACGAACCATGACTGAGAGCGCCTGGGTCAAGCCGGAGATGAGGTCCGACGAGTTCGAGGCCGGCATGAGCTGTTCCTGCAGCTGCGGCGCCTTCTCCGGCGCCGGCAGCGGCCACGGGATCGAGGACCCCGCGGCCGAGTGACGGCCCTGCCGAGATCGGCACCGCTCATCACGTAGCCGGTCGGTGCCCGGCCTCCGGGCCGGGCACCCACCCCTGACGGCCGAGGTGGAGAATGAAACTGCTCGAACTCTGGGACGACCTGGTGGTTCCCGACGACCTGGTCTACTTCACGAACGGCGGGGACCGTCTGGTCACCAATCCGGAGCTGGCGGCCTGGTGCCTGATGACCGCCCCGGAAACCGACGTGCTCCGCGCGCTCGCCGCCCCGGGCCGCCCGAGGGGCGCGCTGCCCTCGGACGCGGGCACCGCCGAACGCGCGCTGGCGAAGGCGGTCCTGAACTGGCTGGTCTACCTGCCCGGCCGGCGCCCCGTGGTCCGGGCCCCGGAGCCACGGCTGTCGATGGTCTACTACGCGATCACGGACGGCTGCAACCTGCGCTGCCCCTACTGCTACGCCTCCTCGGAGAAGGCCCTGCCCGGCGAGCTTGACACCGCCGAGTCGCTCGACCTCGTCGACCAGGCCGCCGACCTGGGGGCCCGGGTCATCGTCTTCACCGGCGGTGAACCCATGCTCCGCAAGGACCTGTTCACCGTCGCCGGGCACGCCCGGGAACGCGGGCTCGCCGCCAACATCATCACCAACGGCACCACCATCCGGAGGCTCGAAACCGCGCAGCGGATGGCCGAGGTCTTCAACCAGGTCACGGTCAGCCTGGACGGCGGCACCGTCGAGACGCACGAACGGACCCGCGGCAAGGGCACCTTCGCCCGGACGGCCCAGGGCCTGCGCCTGCTGAACCAGGCGGGCGTCACCCCGGTCATCAACCACGTGGTGACCCCCGAGAACGTCGACGTCCTCGACCGGCTGGCCGAGTTCGTCGCCGACCTCGACATCTCCCGGGTCCGGATGATGAACCACACCGACCTGGGCCGCGGCGCGACCGACGGCTTCGACTACGGCTGGGCGGAC
The DNA here is from genome assembly GCF_042887425.1 of Kitasatospora sp. NPDC057940. NCBI lineage: Bacteria > Bacillati > Actinomycetota > Actinomycetes > Kitasatosporales > Streptomycetaceae > Kitasatospora > Kitasatospora sp. NPDC057940. Next base: position 53,994 of record NZ_JBHVPH010000003.1, on the reverse strand, counting down.
TACCAGAAGGTGCTGGACTTCTGCTGGACCCACCCGCTGGCCGGCAAGCTCCTGCCGGAGGGCCCGAAAGCGAGCAAACCCTGCTCGGTGAAGGGCAATTGCGGCATGGGCGGCAACGAGGTCTACGTCAACTCGCTCGGCACGGTCTACCCCTGCAAGCTGGTCACCGAACAGGTCCACATCGCCGGCAACGTCCGCCGCCAGCCGCTGGCGGAGATCTTCGCCGCCCCGGTCCTCGCCGACCTGCGGACCAACAACGTCTTCACCGGGGAGAACCTCCAGGACTGCCGCCACTGCTACATCCGCGGTGCCTGCGGCGGCGGCTGCCGGGCCTACCACCTGGCCGAGACCGGCGACGTGCACCGCAACGGCCGCCACCTCTGCCGCATCCTGCGCCAGTCGATGATCGCCAGTCTGTGGAGCGTGAACGGCGTCCCGGGAGCCCGGCTCAAGGCCGGACGGGACGAGCTGTTCCGCCCGCTGCTCGTCCGGGACGACTCCCTCCACCCGGTGTACGAGGACTGGAAGGCCCCGGAACGCCGCCTGCTGCCGCTCGCCGACCGAGAGGACCGCCGATGCACTACCTGATCGACTCCGAGGTGGTCTGGACCCCCTCCCTGGACGAGGTGCGGATCTACTCCGCCCGCAGTGGGGAGTTCCGCACCCTCAACCACACCGCCGCCGAGATCTGGCTGGAACTGGCCGAGAACCGCTCCGTCCCGGACGTGGTCGCCGAACTCGCCCGGCGCCACGGCGCCGAAAGCCCCGCGCAGCGGGCACTGATCGCCAAGGACGTCCAGGAGTTCGTGGCACGACTGCTGGCACAGGACCTGCTGGTGGCGGCGGACCAGGGTGACGCCCGTGTCTGAGGAACCGTCGCAGATCCGACTGCTGCGCAGCGCCCTGGCCGCCGTGGGGAGGGCGCGGCTGAGGACCGCCGGGCGGAGCATGCTGCCCACGATCGAGCCCGGGACCGTGATCACGGTCCTGGCCCGGCCCTTCGACGAGGTGGAGCCGGGGGACGTGGCGGTCGTCCTGCTCGACCGGAAGGTGATCGTGCACCGCGTGGTCGACCGGGCGGGCGGCCGGCTGCTCACCCGGGGGGACAACCTCCCGCTGGTCGACCCGGTGGTCGGGCCAGGGGAGTACCTCGGGGTGGTGCCCGCGTACCGCCGAGCGGTCACGCTCCCGGGCCTGGACCTGGCCCGGCTCGCCGCCCACCCCGACCGGGGGGCGGGTCGGACCCGGATCTGGCTCCCCGGCCCGGCCCCGGCCTACGCGTGGTGGCACCCGGCGACGCGCCGCGGCGACACGCCCGGCCTGTCGAGGGGCGAGGCCCGACCGGTGATCAGCGTCTCCCCGTACGGCGCGCTCCCGGGGACCGCCCTCGACGAACTGCTCGCCGCCGCCGGCCGGCGCGACGTCGACATCCTGATCGGCCGGGCCGCCGGTCTCCCCCCGGACGGCCCGACGGCCGGGCCCTCGGACGATCGGGCGACGCGGTCCTCGGACGGCTGCGGCGGACGGCCGCCGCTGCGACCCGGGACGGCGGACTTCCACGTCGGCCACGGCACCCTGCTGGACCCGCCGCGACCGGCCGACACCGCCGAGTTCGTCCGCGCACGCGTCGAAGCCGCCCGGGGCGCTGTCCCCGCCCGGAGCGTTCTTCCCGTCCGGGGTGTTCTTCCCACCGGGCCGGACCAGGCCCCCGTCCGGCCGGACCTCGCGGGGTGGTTCGGATGACGAACCCGCTGCACGTGGAGAACCTGGTCAAGCGCTACACCGGCATGACCCGCAACGCCGTCGACGGCATCTCCTTCGACCTCGGCGACGGCGCCGTCGTCGGACTGCTCGGACCGAACGGCGCCGGGAAGACCACGCTCACCAAGCTGATCTGCGGCGTCACCGCGCCCACCACGGGCCGGGTCACCGTGTTCGACGAGGAGCCGACGGCCGGCAGCGAGGTGAAGCACCAGCTCGGCGTCGTCCACCAGTCGGCGCCCTTCGACATGATGCTGTCCCTCCTGGACAACCTGCGCATCGCCACCGCCTTCAAGGGCCTGCGCTGGCACGAAGTCCGCCCGACGGTCGACGAGTTGTTGGACACGCTCGGCCTCGGCTCGGCCACCGGCCAGCTGGTGTTCACCCTCTCCGGCGGCGAGCGGCGCCGCCTCCAGATCGTCCGGGCGCTGCTCGGCCGCCCCCGGCTGCTGCTGCTCGACGAGCCCTCCGCCGGCATGGACGTGAGCGGCCGCCGGAGGATGTGGGAGCTGCTGCGGGACCTGCGCCACCGGTACGGCACCACCATGCTGTGGACCAGCCACTACGTCGAGGAGCTGGAACGCAACTGCGGCCGGGTGCTGATCGTCAACCGGGGCCGGCTGCTCCAGGACGGCACCCCGCGCGAGCTCGCCGAGCGCTTCGGCCCGCAGGTCGTACGCGTCCGGCCGGCCGACCCGGCGCAGCCCGAGCCGTTCGCCGACCTGGCCCGCTCGGCCGGGTTGCAGGCCGTCGTCACGGACGGACTGGTGCAGCTGTCCGGGCGCGACGTGCGCACCCGGCTGCCCGCCCTTCTCACCCGCCTGCGCTCCGACGGCCCGGACACGGCGTCCGTGGAGTACCTCCCGCCGTCGCTGGAGGACGCGTTCATCGACCTCGTGGAGAGCCAACCGTGACCACTGCGACCGCCGACTCCGCCGGCACTGCTGACTCCGCCGACTCCTCCGCCTCCGCCGACACCGCCGGTACCGCGCCCGCCCCGCCCACCGCCCGGCGCGGGCGGTGGCGGCAGGACGCCGTCGCCACCCTGTACCGCGAGTACTGCCTGCTCACCCGGAACCGGACCAACCTCCTGCTGGCGATCACCCCGAGCGCGGTCTACCTGCTGCTGTTCGCCACCTCGCTCTCCCACCTGGTGGGCGACGTCCGGTACCACGGACGCGCCGTCGGCTACGCCGAGTTCACCGTGCCCGCGCTGATGCTCTCCTCCATGCTGGCGGCGGCCACCGCGGCGGGCACCTCGCTGTTCCAGGAGCGGCTCGGCCAGATGGAGCTCGAACTCTGGTCGTACCCGCTACGGCGCAGCAGCTACGTCCTGGGCAAGCTGGCGGCCGGCGCGGGGCTCGTCCTGGCGCAGACCCTGGTGGCACTCGCCATCGCGCTCGCCGTGTTCGACTTCCGCTGGCCGGCGGGGCACTGGGCCGCCCTGATCGCCTCGACGGTGCTGGCGTCCTTCGCCTGCAACGGCCTCTACCTGCTGCTGGCCACGCTGTTCACCGACTTCCAGCGCTTCACGGTGACGGTCAACGTCCTGGCCCCGGTCCTGCTGTTCGCTGCCCCGTCCTTCTACCCGGTGGAGCAGATGGCCCCGGTGTTGCGCCTGCTGTCCTGGGCGGATCCGGTCACCTACGTGGTCCGCTGCCTACGGGACTCCGCCCTGCTGGGCTTCGACGCGGCCTGGCCGCAGATGCTGCTCCTGGCCGGCATCGCCGCCGTCACCAGCGCGCTGACCGCCCGCTCCCTGTTGACGCGCGCCGCGAAGCTGTGACGGACCGTCCGGTGCCCCGTTGCCGGACGGGGCGTACGCTCAGTCGCCGAGGATCCGCTCCCACAGCAGCCCGTCCCGCCAGCTCCCGTCGAGGAAGATCGAGGAGTGCGCGACGCCGTACGGACTGAACCCGTGGCGGCGCAGCACCCGGTGCGACGCCACGTTCTCCAGGCTGGTGGACGCCTCGGCGCGGTGCAGCCCGAGTTCGTCCGCCATCACCCGGAGCGCGAGTTCGACGGCTCGCCCGGCGTGCCCCTGGTTCTGGGCGACACTGGCGATCCAGTATCCGAGGGAGCCGCGGCGCAGGTGCGGCTGCGCCAGGATGCCCGCGACGGTGATCTGCCCGACCACCTGGTCGTCGGCGAGCACGACGCCCGGCCAGACCGTGCCGGCCCGGTACCCGGCCAGCAGCCCGTCGATCCGCTCCGCCTGGCCCTCCGGGGTGAAGAACCCGGCCGGCTGGGCCGGTTCCCACGGCCGGAAGGCCTCGACGTCCCGCGCCCGGTGCGCGGCTATCGGGGCGGCGTCGGCGGTCTCGATCAGACGGATACCGGTACGGCTGCGCATGGGCTGGTCCTCGTCTCGGTGGTCGGATGAGACCGCAGCCTAACGTCGGCGGCTGCGTGAGGAACAACGCGACCGGTGTCAAGGCGAGGAAGACCGGCGATGGTTGGACGGTCACGCTGACGGACACGGAGGTGGCCGCCACCTACGACCTCGGTCAAACGGTCACGCTCAACGGAACGATCACCTGCGGCCAGGTCATCAGCGCCGGCTGACCGGCTGACCGGCCGAAGAGCGGGACCTTGTGCCGATGCCGGCGGGAGCCACCAGAACCAGAGGCTCCCCCGGCTGTAGCGCGACCGAGGGTGCGGGCGCATCCCCGGATGCGACCGCGGGACGACCCCTCGCGTACCTCTTTGGTGTCCCAAGGTGCGTATTTCGTAAGCCTGTTGAAGGATGGACGGGTCCTCATCCGGAGTGACGCTCCCTCGGTGGCGGCGCTGACAGGCTGACTCGCGGCGAACCCCTGTTCGCCCGAGTGAAGGGAAGCTCCATGTCTCGTCGTCTGACCAGTGCCCTGATCGCAGCCTTCTGTCTGGCGGTGTCCGCGTCACCCGCCTCCGCCGCTGTGGCGGGAGCCGAGGACTCCGCAGCTTCGTCGGCCCGCCTGCGAGGTGGTCCGCTGCAACTCGCCCTCAACGGGCTGACCGGCGCCAAGGCCGTGTCCGCGATCGCCGAGGTGCGCGACGGCGACCAGCGGTGGCGCGGCACCACGGGGGTGACCGACCTGGTCGGTCAGGCGCCCGTCCGTGGTGACGGCCGGTTCCGGATCGGCAGCGTCACCAAGACCTTCGTCGCCACCACGGTGCTGCAACTGGTCGGTGAGCACCGGCTCGGCCTGGAGGACCCGGTGTCGAGCCACCTGCCGGGACTGGTCCCCAACGGGCAGAACATCACCGTCCGCCAGCTGCTCAACCAGCGCACTGGCCTGTTCGACGCCACCAACGAGGGCACCGACGTCTTCCCCGACCTCAACGACCCGGCCGTCTTCCGGACCTGGCTGGCCCAGGGCGGGTTGAACCGCACGTTCACCGCGCGCCGGCTGGTGACCGCCTCCGTCTCCCACGCGCCGTACTTCGCGCCCGGCACCCAATGGGGCTACTCCAACACCAACTTCGACGTCCTCGGCCTGATCATCGAGCAGGTCACCGGGCACCCCTACGGGCAGGAGGTCGGCCGGCGCATCCTGCGCCCGCTCGGGATGACGAAGACCACGCTCCCCGGCCGCTCCACCACGATCCCCGGCCCGCACGCCCACAGCTACTGGACCACCGTGGACGGCGCCGGCACCGGCAACGTCAAGAAGACCGACGTCGACGTCACCGACCAGAACCCCTCCTGGGCGGGCGCCGCCGGAGAGATCATCTCCACCACCGATGACCTGATCCGATTCCAGCAGGCCCTGCTGAACGGGAAGTTGCTGCGCCCGGCGGAGCAGCGCGAGATGACCACGATGCTCGAGACCGTGCCGGGCTCGCACGACATCGACTACGGGATGGGGCTGGCGCGGGTACAGCTCTCCTGCACCACCGTGCTGGGCCACAACGGCGGCACCTTCGGCTTCACCACCCAGTTGTGGGGCACCGCCGACCGCCAGGTCGCGCTCTCCTACACCCCGCGGGGCGATGACGCCGAGCAGACGGCGCAGAACGAGGCGGGCAACAAGTTCCTTGACGCCGTCTTCTGCGGCACCCGCTGAGCGTTCGCCGGGGGCGGCCGGGCGTGTCGATGACCGCTATCTGATTCTGCGTCAATTATCTGCATGGTCAGCGTATTTGGATGGCACGTGTGCCGGTAGCATGCGCTGACGGATGGTCGTGGCGAACGGAGGAAGAGATGGACGGGTCGGCGGACGAACGGCTGGGGCGTCGCCACCTGCTCGCCCGGGCCGGTGCGGTGGCGGTCGGCGGTGCGGTCGCCGGCCTGTCCGGCGGGCCCGCCGAGGCGGCGGGCCCCCAGGGCCAGGGCCCGGGCCCGGCGGGCGGCGGGGGCGGGTCGGAGGGTCGGCCGTTCGGTCCGGTCACGGTCCGCCCCGATGACTCCCGCTACGACAGCCTGCTGCGGGGTGACAACTACCGTTTCGTCGGCCGGCCGGAGGAGATCCGCCTGGCCGGCTCCACCGGGCAGGTGGTGCGGGCCGTCGCCGACGCCGTCCGCTCCGGGCGCCGGATCGCCGTGCGCAGCGGCGGCCACTGTTTCGAGAACTTCACCGGCGATCCGGCGGTGCAGCTCCTGCTGGACCTCTCACCCATGGACGCCGTCGGCTTCGACCCCGCGATGGGTGCCTTCGCGGTGCAGCCGGGGGCGACCCTCGGGCGCGTGTACCGGACCCTGTTCAAGGGCTGGGGCGTGACGATCCCGGCCGGCGGCTGCCCCGAGGTGGGCGCGGGCGGGCATCTGGCCGGCGGCGGGTACGGTCCGCTGTCCCGCGCCTACGGCTCGGTCGTGGACTACCTGTACGCCGTCGAGGTGGTGGTGGCCGACCGGGACGGGACCGTCCGGGCGGTGGTCGCCACCCGTGACCAGGACGATCCGAACCACGACCTGTGGTGGGCCCACACCGGCGGCGGTGGCGGCAACTTCGGCGTCGTGACCCGCTACTGGCTCCGCTCGCACGAGACCGCGGGCCACGACCCCGCGGCACTCCTGCCGCGCGCCCCGGGCGAGTTGCGCAGGTGCCTGGTCGCCTGGAGCTGGGACGAGAGGATGACGGAACGGGCGTTCACCACCCTGCTGCGCAACTACGGCGTCTGGCACGAGCGCAACAGCGAACCGGGCACCCCTGCGGCGAACCTGTACGCGGTCCTCATCGCCGGACACCGCAAGTCCGGCACCCTTGAGCTGGTCGTGCAGATCGACGCGGGCGTTCCGGGGTCCGACACGGTGCTCACCGACTTCGTCCGCGCGGTGACCGCCGACGTCGGTGCCACCGAACCCGCCGTCCTCCGGGGCACCATGCCCTGGCTGCCCACCAGCACCTGGCCGGGGACCGGCGAGGCCGGCAACTCGATCACCCGGCGCTACAAGGACAAGGCCGGCTACCTGCGCCGCTCCCTCACCGACACCCAACTCGCCACCGCCTACCAGCACCTGACGAACGACGCGGGCGGTACGGAGTGCGGCCTGCTCCTCGTCGGCTACGGCGGCCAGGTCAACGCGGTGCCCCCGTACGCCACCGCCGTCGCCCAGCGCGACTCGGTGATGAAGGCCGTCTACTACACCGTCTGGGCCGACGAGTCGGACGACGCGGCCCAGCTGGCCTGGGTCCGTGACTTCTACCGCGAGGTGTACCGCGACACCGGAGGCGTCCCCGTCCCCGGCGAGGTCAGCGACGGCTCCTACATCAACTACGCGGACACCGACCTCGCCGACCCGGTGTGGAACACCTCCGGCACTCCGTGGCACACCCTGTACTACAAGGACAACTACCCCCGCCTGCAACAGGTCAAGGCCCGCTGGGACCCGCGCAACATCTTCCGGCACGCCCTCGCCATCGAACCGCCCGACCGGAGGCCGTGACGAAAGCCCCAGGGGGAGGCGCGCCGGGGGTTCACTCGCACGAGTGATTGTGACGCTGTGCGCATTACCGGACACTCAAAGTATTCGGAGAGCTCATGGGAGCTCTCCCGGCGCGAGGGGAGCCGTCATGGCCGCAGCCGAATCTTCCTCCATCGAGGTGCCGCGGATCGAGAGCAGTTCGCAGCCCGCCGAACGCGACCAGGGCCTCGCGGCGATCGGCGGCAACGTCGGCGCCGTGTGGCGGGGGTGGTGGACGTGGACCCCGGGGAACGGGACGTTCAACCTCCAGATCGCCTGGAACGCCATCGGGATCGACTCGACGGTCGTCATCACGGCCTCCGAGATCGACAGCAACGGCAACCGGTTCGTCGGCGCGGCGCCCTTCCAGGTGTCGAGCATCGCCCCCGGCAACGGCGTGGTGACGTTCAAGATCAACATCGGCTGGGGCAGCGCGCTGCCGATGCGCACCGACGTCCTGGTCTTCAACTGAGCACACCTCTCCCGAGCACACCTCCCCGGCCGCCCCGGACGCGCAGGCCGGGGGCCGTACCGATCCGGTGACGACCGGCATGGCCCGCCCCGTGGCGGTTCCGGGTTCGCCCGAACCGCCACGGGGCGCCCGTTTTCCAGCCGATCACACCGGTGGCACGCCTGCCCGGCGCGCAGGGCCTCGTCGCGGCCCGGGAGCCCGGGCGGACCGTCAGTCCTCCGGTGCGGGCGGCAGCTGGAAGCCGACCTCGGCGCCGCCGGAGGGGGCGGCGGTGGCGAAGACGGTGCCGTGGTCGGCGGCGACGAGGTCGTGGACGATGGCCAGGCCCAGCCCCGAGCCCGGGGTCGACTGGGTGCCGGCGGCGCGGTAGAAGCGCTCGAAGACGGCCTGCCGGTCGCCGGGGGCGATGCCGGGCCCGTGGTCGCGCACGGCCAGCCGGGTGTCGGTGACGTGGACCTCCACCGGGGTGCCGTCCGGGCTGAACTTGACGGCGTTGCCGACCAGGTTGTCCACGCAGCGCTGCAGCGCGCGCGGGCGGGCCCGCACCGGCACGGGCCGTTCGGCGGTGACGGTGATCTCGCGGCCGGTGCGGCGCCGGAAGCGCCGGGCGCTGTCCTCGGCGGCGGCCGTCAGGTCCACCGGCTCAGGGTCCTCCGCGGTCTGCTGGTCGGTGGCCAACTCGACCAGCTCGCGCACGAGTTCGTCAAGTGCGACGGTTTCGGTGACCAGGGTGGCGAGGATCTGCTCCTCGTCCGCGGGGGCGAGCCGGCCGCGGGCGCGCTGGAGGAGTTCGGCGCAGCCGCGTACCGAGGTCAGCGGGGTGCGCAGCTCGTGGCTGGCGTCCTGGACCAGGCGTTGCTGCTGGTCGCGGGAGCGGCGCAGGGCGCCGACCATCGCCTCGAAGGCGCGGGTGAGGCGGCCGACTTCGTCGCGTCCGGCGGCGGGCAGCGGGGTGGCCAGGTCGCGGGTGGTGGTGATGTGTTCGGCGGCGCGGGCCAGGCGTCGCACCGGGCGCAGGATCCGGCCGAGGACGAGCCAGCTGAGCAGTGCGGAGGCGGCCGCGGCCGCGGCGCTGGTCCAGGTGATGCGGCGCAGGAAGGCGTCGTCGACGTTCTGCGCCCCGGCGTAGGTCTGGCCGATCATCACCGCGCCCTGTCCGTCGGGGCGGGCCTTGGTGAGGATGCCGTAGGGGGTGCCGTCGACGGTGGCGTCCTCCTGGTGGGCGCCCTGTGCGGTACGGGCCACCTCCCTGGCCCGGTCCGAGACCGGTAGCGCCGGGCCGTCCGGGGCCCCCAGGGGCCGGGTGGTGCCGTCGGGCAGCAGCAGCTGTTCGACGGTGTCGGGCCGTGCGGGCGGGGGGCGGTCCAGGTCCAGGGCGGCGAGCACGGTGTGGGCCCGGTCCTCCAGGCTCCGGTCGAGCTGGTCGGCGACCAGGGTGCTGACGCCGTGGTAGGCGGCGGTGACGGGCACGGCGATGGCCAGCAGGACGGAGGCGAGGACCACGAGGCCGATCCTGGTGCGCAGCATCAGGCGGTCCTGGCGGTGTAGCCGACGTTGCGCACGGTGTGGATCAGCCGGGGCGCGCCGCCGTCTTCGGTCTTGCGGCGCAGGTAGCCGATGTAGACGTCGAGCGAGCGCGAGTCGGTGTCGAAGTCGTAGCCCCAGATGCGTTCGTAGATCTGGTGGCGGGTCAGGACGGTGCCCTGGTTGCGCAGGAGCAGTTCCAGCAGGTCGAACTCGGTCTTGGTCAGGTCGAGCCGGCGCCCGCCGCGGTGGGCCTGGCGGGCGCCGGGATCCAGGGCGAGGTCGTCGAGGCCGAGTTCGGTGCTCTCGCCGCCGAGCGGCTCGGTGCGGCGCAGCAGGGCGCGTATGCGGGCCAGGAGTTCCTCGGTGGCGAATGGCTTGGCCAGGTAGTCGTCGGCGCCGGCGTCGAGCCCGGCGACCCGGTCGCCGAGCTGGTGGCGGGCGGTGAGGACCAGGACGGGCAGGCGGTCGCCGCGCCGGCGCAGCATCCGGCACAGCGCGAGGCCGTCGAGGCGGGGCATGACCACGTCCACCACGGCGAGGTCGGGGCGCCGGTGCTCCAGGAGCTCCAGGGCCTCCTGTCCGTCGGCGGTGGTGAGTACCCGGTAGCCCTCGAAGCGGAGCAGGTGGTCGAGGGTGTTGCGGACGCCGGGGTCGTCCTCGACGACCAGGACGGTGCGCCGGGCGGCGGTGGGATCTGTCATGGTGTCATTTTCGCTGGTGGCGGGCGTGGTCATGCCGGTCGGGGGCGGTCGAGGGCGGTAGGTCAGCGGGTCAGCGGGGGACCGGGACGACGGGGACCGGCGGGATGTGCGCGAGGCAGGAGGTGTCGCCGACCGCGCCGGTGCGGATGAAGTCGGTGGAGATGCCCACCGCGCAGCCGGTGGACTCCATCTCCGGGATGTGCCCGCTGTTGGGCACGGAGACGAAGGCGCTGCGGCGGAACTGGGCGGCGGAGAGGAGGGAGTTGGCCTCGGGGGTGTTGGTGTCGAGGTCTCCGGAGAGCACCAGGACGGGTACGTCGGGCACGTTCTTCAGGTCGGTCGGCTGCGGGGCGGCGGTGCCGTGGCGCGGCCAGGACAGGCAGTTGTCGCCGCCGTCGGTCTGTCCCTCGGTCCAGCCCTTGACGCTGAACGCCCCGAAGTCGGCCGGGTCGGCGGCGGCCAGGGCGGCCCGGTACTGGCGGCGGCGCTCGGCGGGCGGGGCGGCCGGGTCCCAGGCGCGGGCGTAGTCGTTGCAGGTGACGGCCAGGAAGGAGGCCTGGTCCTCGGTGCCGGTGTGCTCGACCTCGGCGCGCACCAGGGCGGTCAGCGGTGCGTCGTCGCCCGCGGCGAGGGCGTGCAGGGCGGCCGGCAGCGCGCCGAGCAGACCGGGCTCCTCGGGGTGCAGGCCGATGCCCCGGGTGGCGGGCTCGTACATCAGGTCGGCGAGCTTGTCCTCGCCGAAGACCACGGTGCGCGGCCTGCCGCCGAGGGCGGCGGTCAGCACCAGCGGGCGGGTGCGCAGCCGCTCGGTGGTGGCGGCGAGGTCGCGGACGGCGCCGTCCGGGTCGCAGGCCCCGCTGCGCTCGCAGATCCGGCGCAGCGTCAGGGAGACCTGCTGGGCGCCGGGCCGCGCCAGGGAGTCGAAGGCGAGCGGGTAGGCGCCGGAGAGCACCATCGACTCGACCCGCTGGGGGTGGCGGTCGGCGTAGACCGGCATCAGGTAGGTGCCGTACGACAGGCCGTACAGGACGAGCTTGGGGGCGCCCAGGCGCGCGCGGGCGGCATCGAGGTCGTCGGCGGTGGCGGCGCTGGTGTAGCCGCGGGCGCGCGGGCCGAGTTCCCCGGCGCAGTCGGCGACGAGCTCGCGCTGGGCGGGGCGCGGGGCGAAGCGGTAGTCGGCCTCGGTGACGTCGCAGGGGAGCCGGCCGGAGCGGCCGGTGCCGCGCGGGTCCAGCAGGAGCAGGTCGTAGTCGTCCAGCACCCCCTGCAGTGCCCCGGCCACCTGGTCGGCGCGGTCGATGAGGGTTTCGCCGGGGCCGCCGGGGTTGAGCGCGATGGTGCCCCGGACGGGGCCGGGGCGGCTGTGGCGCACCACCGCGTAGCTCACGCCGATGCCGCCCAGGCGCGGCTCGTCCGTCACCAGCGGGCGGCGCATGGTCGTGCAGTCGACCTGGTGCCCGGGGACGGTCGGGCACCACACGGGCCGGCCCGCCGCCCCGGTGGGGGCGGCCTGCGCGGGCGAGGCGGTGGTGACCGGCAGCACCGCCGCCAGCACCGCCAGCGCGGCGGCGGCCAGCCCGCCCCGGCGGGCCGGCTCCTTCGCCCGGCCCGCAGTCGCGTCCGTCGCCGTGCCGGCCGTCTCCGCCGCCGTGCTCGTCGCCGTGTTCGTCGTCATCGTGGTGCCCTCCGTACGTCCCGTGCTCGGTGTGGGCACGGCCCTGCCGGGTGCCGGTCAGCGGTTCGGCAGAGCGACGGCAAAGGTGTGTAAGAACTCCGGCCCGGTCCCGGGTGTGAGAACCGCGTGCGGCCCCAAGATCCTTTCCTTGATGGAAACTTGACGAACACGAGTCGTCCCCAAGGCTTCTCTCTGTTCGAAAAATCGGTCTAACTAATAGCACCGAACGGGGCAGGGCCAGCACGCGGCAAGCGGCTGAAGCCCGCGGACGCCGGTGCCTTCCCGCCGTCGGGAAAGCCGCTCACCTTGCCCGACCACGGCATCGCCATGCCCGCGTCGGCGAACCGTCAGGTCGCGCAAGGAAAGAACTCGTGGTGTTCACGTGGGGGAGAGGGGCAAGTCAAGGATGACGAAGTCCGCAGGAGCGCGCAGATTCGCGCAGGTGGTGGCGCTGGTCACGGTCGTGGCAACCGCCGCGGCCTGCACCGGCGGTGGTGGGGGCGGCGGCAGCGGCAACCCGGGGCCGGCCGGAGCGGCGGTGCAGGGGGGTGTGGTGCGGGTCGCCGAGGCGCCCTCCACCTTCCCGGACGCCATCTGGCCGTTCGACTCCCCGTCCCAGGTCAGCACGGTGAACACCAGCCAGTTCCAGCAGCTGTTCTACCGCCCCCTGTACTACTGGGGCCTGAACGACAAGGTCACCCTCGACCCGGAGGTGTCCCTCGGCGAGGCGCCCACCTGGAGCGCGGACGGCAAGACCGTCACCGTCCAGGTCAAGCCGTGGAAGTGGTCCAACGGAGAGGACGTCAACGCCCAGGACGTGCTGTTCTGGATCAACATGGCCAAGGCCGAGTCGTCCAACAGCGGCTACTACACCCCGCCGAACCCGGCGATCGGCGCCAAGTACTTCCCGGACAACGTCGATTCGGCGACCGCCTCGGGACAGACCCTGACGCTGACCCTCAACACCCCGGTCAACCAGACCTGGTTCACCGACGACGAGCTCAGCCAGATCACCCCGATGCCGCTCGCCTGGGACCTCACCGGCCAGGGGCAGAAGGGCAGTTGCGCGAGCGACGTGTTCGGTTCGGACGCCGCCGCGAAGGACTGCGCGGCCGACTACGCCTACCTCAGCGCGCAGTCGACCAAGGGCGGCGACTTCGCGGGCAGCCCGCTGTGGTCGGTGGTCGACGGCCCGTGGAAGCTCAAGAACTACAACGGCACCTCCGGCGCCTACGGGATCGTGCCGAACACCGCCTACTCGGGCCCGCAGAAGCCGCACCTCGACGAGGTGGACTTCGTCCCCTACACCTCGGCCACCACGGAGTACGCGGACCTGAAGGCCGGCAGCGGCGGCGCCAACGCGATCGACGTCGGCTACCTGCCGGCCGAGAACTCCCCGACCTTCAACGCCAAGAACCCGGACGCGGGCAACCCGCTGAGCAGCGCGGGCTACTACATCCCGGCCCCGACCTACCTGGACGAGATCTCGTACTACCAGATCAACTTCGCCAACCCGGCCGTGGGGCCGCTGTTCAAGCAGCCCTACTTCACCAAGGCCGTCCAGGACACCGTGGACCAGCAGGGCATCATCAACGGCATCTGGAAGGGCTGGGGCTACCCGAGCACCGGCGCCGTGCCCAGCCTCCCGGCCGGCAACCCGCTCTCCCCCAAGAGCCAGTCCGAGCGGGCGACCTACGACCCGGCGGCCGCCAAACAGCTGCTGAACAGCCACGGCTGGAACACCGACAGCGTCCCGGCCACCTGCACCGACCCGGGCACCGGCCCGAACCAGTGCGGCGCCGGCATCGCGGCGGGCACCAAGGCCGCGTTCACGCTCGACTACCCCTCCGGCCAGGCCGCGCTGGACACCATGGCGGCGGACATGCGCTCGGACGCGGCCAAGGCGGGCATCGGCATCACCATGGTCAGCCAGACCCAGAACACCATCGGCAACGAGGGCGTGGCCTGCAGCGACGCACAGCCGGCCGGCTGCCAGTGGCAGGGCCTGCTCTACGGCGGCTGGGTCTACGCCCCCGACTACTACCCGACCGGCGACGCGCTGTTCGCCACCGGAGCCGGGCCGAACGTCTGGAGCTTCTCCGACCCGAAGCTCGACCAGCTGATCGTCAAGACCACCACCGGCAGCGACGTCAACGACCTGTACGCCTACGAGGACTACATCGCGGGCGTCCAGCCGGTCATCTACACCCCCAACACGCTCGCGATCAGCGAGGTCACCAAGAAGCTGCACCTCGACGCCGGTGACCCCTTCCAGGGCTACGAGCCGGAGTACTGGTACTACACGAAATGACGGCCATCCGTGACGGCGTCGCCGCTGCCCCCCTCGGGGGGCGGCGGTGACGGCCTACCTCATCCGACGGCTGTTCCAGGCCCTCCTGACGGTGCTGATGGTCACCGTCATCTCCTTCGGCCTGATGCAGCTCATGCCGGGCGGCCCGGTCCGAGCGATCCTCGGCTCCCACGCCACCCCGGCCAACATCGCCCACCTGACCCAGCAGATGGGTCTGGACCGCCCCGTCTACGTGCAGTACTGGACCTGGCTGGACGGCCTGCTGCACGGCAACCTGGGCTTCGACTACATCCAGCAGCGCCCGATCTCCGACCTGCTGTTCAACGCCCTCGGCGCCTCCGCCTACATCGTCGGCGCCTCGCTGCTGCTCGCGCTGCTGATCGCGGTGCCGGCGGGCCTGCTCCAGGCCACCCGCCGCAACAGCGTGCTGGACCACGCCTTCACGGTGTTCTCCTTCGTCGCCTACGGCGTGCCGACGTTCTTCATCGGCTTCCTGATCCAGCAGTGGTTCGAGGACGACCTGCACTGGGTCTCGGTACAGGACCAGGTGGCCACCTTCGGCGACGCGCTCACCCACCCCGGGGCCGTCTGCCTGCCCGTCCTGACCCTGACCGTCACCACCGTGGCCGGCTACAGCCGCTACATGCGCTCCGGGGTGCTGGACCAGATCACCCAGGACTACGTGCGGTCCGCCCAGGCCAAGGGCGCCTCCCGGCGCCGCACCCTGTACGGCCACGTGCTGCGCAACGCCCTGATCCCGATGGTCACCCTGGTCGGCCTCTCGCTGCCCGCGCTGGTCGGCGGCGCGCTGATCGTCGAGTACGTCTTCAACATCCAGGGCATCGGCCTGCTGACCACCCGTGCCGCGCTGCAGAACGACTACGGCATCACCCTGGCGGCCACCCTGCTCACCGCGGTGACCACCGTGGTCGGCTCGCTGCTGGCCGACCTCGGCTACGCCGTGCTGGACCCACGAGTGAGGCTCACCTGATGGCCCTGACACACGATCCGGCGGAAGGCCGGCCCGCCTCCGCCCCGGGCGGGGAGCCGGCCGGGCGGCCCCGCTCGATGCTCCGGCGCGGCGCGGAGGTCTTCGCCGAGAACAGGCTGGCCCTGGTCGCCGTCGCCGTCCTGGTCGCGATCATCGCCTTCTGCTTCCTCGGCCCGCTGTTCTACCACGCCGACACCTCGGTGGTGAACCTCTCCGCCGTCACCCTGCCGCCGGGCGCCGGGCACCCGCTCGGCACGGACAACGACGGCATCGACGAACTCGGCAAGGTGATGGTCGGCGGGCAGACCAGCCTGGAGATCGGCCTCGCCGCCGGCCTGATCGCCGCCGTCCTCGGCGCGCTCTACGGCGCGGTCGCGGGCTACCTGGGTGGCTGGATCGACGCGCTGATGATGCGGGTGATCGACTCCTTCATGTCCTTCCCGCTGATCTTCCTGCTGATCTACCTCAGCAGCGTCTACGGGAAGAGCAAGGCCATGCTGATCCTGGAGGTCGGCCTGACCTCCTGGTTCGGCATCACCCGCCTGGTCCGCGGCGAGGCCCTGGCCATCAAGGTCCGCGAGTACGTGTCGGCGTCCCGGATGATGGGCGCGGGCGGCCGGCGGATCGTGCTCAAGCACATCCTGCCCAACACCATCGGCACGACGATCGTCAACACCACGTTCTCGATCGCCGACGCGGTCTTCGCCCTGTCCACGCTCAGCTACATCGGCCTGGGCCTCCAGGCACCCAACAACGACCTGGGCGGCATGCTCGACGTCGGCACCACCTTCGCCGGCCAGGGCTGCTGGTGGATGATCTATCCGCCCGCCGCCGTGATCATCCTGATCATCCTGTGCTTCAACGTGATCGGCGACGCCCTGCGCGACGCCTTCGAAACCCGGCTGCAGAAGCGGTGAACCCGACGGAGGATCAGCAGTGGCGCTCCTCGAAGTGACCGGCCTGCGCACCGAGATCCGGCTGAAGCGCTCGGTGGTGCACGCCCTGGACGGCGTCGACCTCGCGGTGGACGTCGGCGAGACCCTCGGCATCGTCGGCGAGTCGGGCTGCGGCAAGACCATGACCGCCATGTCGATCATGCAGCTGCTGCCGAACGGCGGCAGCGTCGTCGACGGCCGGGTCCTGCTCGACGGCCGCGACCTGCTCGCGCTCGGCCCCGAGAAGATGGACCGGGTGCGCGGCAACGACATCGGGATGATCTTCCAGGACCCGACCACCTCGCTCAACCCGACGATGACCATCGGCCGGCAGATCTCCGAGTCCGTGCGCATCCACCGCCGGGCCTCCCGGAAGGAGGCGCACGAGCGCGCCGTCGAGGTGCTGTCCCTGGTGGGGATGCCCAGCCCGGCCCAGCGGGCCCTGGTCTACCCGCACGAACTGTCCGGCGGGATGCGCCAACGGGCCATGATCGCCATGGCCCTGGCCAACGAGCCCAAACTGCTCATCGCCGACGAGCCGACCACCGCCCTGGACGTCACCGTCCAGAAGCAGATCCTCGAACTCATCGACCACCTCAAGCAGCAGCTCGGCATGGCCGTCATCCTCGTCACCCACGACCTCGGCGTCATCGCCGGACGGGCCGACCGGATCGCCGTCATGTACGCCGGGAAGGTCGTCGAGACCACCAGGACCGAGGAGCTCTACACCAACCCCCGCCACCCGTACACCGAGGCACTGTTCGAATCGCTGCCGGAACGTTTCGCCGAGTCCGGCGGCCGGCTCTACTCGATCCCCGGCCTGCCACCGGACCTGACCACCCCGCCGCCCGGCTGCCGCTTCGCCGCACGCTGCCGCTACGCCACCGAGCAGTGCCACACGCAGGAGCCGCCGCTGTCCGGGGAGACCCCGGAACACCGCTACGCCTGCTACTTCCCGGTCGGCGAGGCCGAGCCGGGCGGCCGCCCCACCGCCGCGGCGCCGCAGCCGGAGACGGCGGTACGGGCCCCGGCGGCGCCCGAGGACGCACCGGCCGAGCCGCTGCTGCGCATCGACAACCTGGTCAAGGAGTACGCGGTGACCAGCGGTCTGATCCTGCGCCGGGCCGTCGGCGCGGTCAGCGCCGTGGCCGACATCTCCCTGACGGTCCGCCGGGGAGAGACGCTCGGCCTGGTCGGCGAGTCCGGCTGCGGCAAGACCACCGTCGGCAAGCTCATCGTCGGCCTGGAGCGGCCCACCAGCGGCAGCCTGGTGTTCGAGGGCCGCGACCTGGCCCTCGTACCACGGGCCGAGCGGCGCCGACTGCGCCGGGACGTCCAGCTCATGTTCCAGGACTCCTACGCGGCGATGAACCCCCGGATGCCCGTCCAATCGATCATGCGCGAGCCGCTGGACATCCACCGGGTCGACGGCCAGGCCGAGCGCGACCGGCGGATCCGGCAGATCTTCGACCTGGTCGGCCTGCCGCTCACCGCCCTGGACCGCTACCCGCACGAGTTCTCCGGCGGCCAGCGCCAGCGCATCGGACTGGCCCGCGCACTGGCCCTGCGCCCCAAGCTCATCGTCGCGGACGAGCCCGTCTCGGCCCTGGACGTGTCGATCCAGTCGCAGGTCCTCAACCTGATGAGCGACCTTCAGGGCGAACTCGGACTGTCGTACCTGTTCATCTCGCACGACCTGTCCGTGGTCCGGTACCTGTCCGACCGGATCGGCGTGATGTACCTCGGCAAACTGGTCGAGATAGGCCCCGCGCCGTCGGTGTACGCCCGCCCGGTGCACCACTACACCCGGGGCCTGCTGGACACCATCCCGGTGGCCGACCCGGTGGTCGAGAAGGCCAAGAGCAGCCGGGGCGTCGCCGGGGAACTCCCGTCCGCGATCGACCCGCCGTCCGGCTGCCGCTTCCGCACCCGCTGCGCGGCGGCGCAGCAGATCTGCGCGGAGGTCGAGCCACCGCTGACCGCCTTCGGCCCCGACGACCACCTGGCCGCCTGCCACTTCCCCCTGCGGCCCGCCCCCGGTCCGCCCGGCCCGCAGGCCGGCTGACGGGGCTTCGCCCGCCGACGCCTCACCCGACGCCCGGGACCGGGATCGGGGCGGCCCGGCCCGGGCTGCTCATCCGTTCGGGTGAGGAGAGGTTGGACGGGAGCCGGGGGTGGCAGAACGGCGGGCATGACGACTTCCTCCACCAGGCGCCGTCGGGGCCGCCCCGGCAAGCCGGCCTTCGCACCCCTGCCCGCCCGCCAGGCCACCGGTCCCGCGGTGCCGTCCGCGCCGCGCCGACCTGCCACCGCGTGCTGCCGGACCTGGAACAGCGAGCACAGGCTGCCCGGCGGCGAGGTGGTCCAGAGGACCTGGCACCAGCCCGCCTGCTCGGCCTGGGCCGCTCGGTGACCGCGCACCAGGCACCGGACGGCCTGTCCCGGCTCGGACGGGCGGCTGCCCCGGGGCGGGGATGCTCCCGGGGCAGCCGCGGTGCGGGTGCGGGTGGGGTCAGCCCTGCCCGGGGACGCTGATGCCGGTCTCGGTCGCAATGCCCGCGACGCCGCCCGCGCCGACCGCGACGGCGCCGGTGAGGAAGGTGGAGCCGCAGGGGCCGAACTCGTTCTCGGTCACCTGGAGGGCGCTGCCGTTCGGGCCGACGGCGAACACGCCGCTGTCGAAGTTGACGGTGGGGATGTTGTCGGGCGCGGCGGCGGAGGCGGTGGTCGCCGCGCCGATGACGAGCGGGAGGCTGAGGACGGAGACGGCCAGGATGCGGTGCGCGGTACGCATGGGTGGAACCCTTCGAGGTGCGAATGGTGAGGGCGGATCGGACGGCCGTGGTGCGGCGGCCCGTCACCATCCACACACGGCCGTGTGCCCGTCGCTACCGGGGGAGGCTGTTCGTACCATCGGTTCACCCGGCCCTCGGCCCGCCCTCCCTGCCTGCCCCGAACGTCCCGCCCGCAGGGCCTGACCCCGTCAGGCGAGGTTCTGTTCCAGGGCCGCGAGGTAGCGCTTCATCGCGTGGTCGCGCACACCGGCCGTGGCCGGAGCGAACGCGTCTGCGGTCAGGCCCTTGGCACGGTCGGCCAGCCCGGCGACCAGGCCCATGGAGTCGTGGAGCCGGCCCGAGGAGTCGATGTACTTCAGCGCCTCGACGTGGGTGAACGCCGGCTCCGGCGGCAGCTGGGGCACGATGTCGTTGTTGTTGACGAACCGGTACAGGCGCCCCTTGAAGCCCTCGTTGCAGGCGGCGGCGAGCAGCCGGTCACAGGTGCGGGGCTGCCCGAACGTGATGATGCCGTCGGCCTGGAGGCGCGGGTCCTCCAGGTACAACCGGGCGCCGGCCAGCATCGCCAGGGCTCCGCCGAGACTGTGGCCGGTGAACCACACGCTCTGGCCGTTGGTGCGCAGCTGGGCGTGGGCGTCCAGGACGTCCGGGAAGACCGACTCCAGCGCTTCGGCGAAGCCGTAGTGGACGTAGCCGGTGCGGGCGGGGCCGGGCCAGGGCGGCGTGGAGGAGTCGGAGAGCCAGTCGCGGATCTCGGCCGGCTGGGTGCCGCGGAACGCCGTGACGATCATGTGGTCGCTGGCCATGGTGTAGGCCTGGGTGTCCTCCAGCGGGAAGGGCGGGGTGAACCGGGTCTGGTGGTGACGCACCCGGTCGAAGCCCCAGTCGCGGGCCTGCTGTTCGACGGCGGCCTCGTCCTGGTAGGCGAGTTCGGACGCCTTCGCCAGCCAGTAGGCGTGCGGGACGCTGTAGCTCTTCGCCTGGTGGTCGAAGGTGGTGGGCACGGGCACGGCGATCTCTCCTCCGGGACGGCCGGCGGACGGGGAACCCACCGCCGGCGCGGACATCAGACCCGTCGTACCAGAGCCCGGACCGCCGCCCCGAGCGGGCCGCGCCCGGAAGTCACCCCGACAGACGAGCAGGCGCACGGGGCGTACCGAGGGGTGGCCGTGCAATGGCGGGTCGAGGGTGATGAACTCGGTGACGGTGGACGCCTTGACTGCCCGGCTCTGAAGCGGGGATCCTCCCCAGGGCATCGGCCAGGCCGAGGCTGGACAGAGGAGTCGGAAGGCGAGGGAGCGGGAGACATGGCGGCCATCGAAGTGCCGGGCCCCGAGGCGGACTGGGAGACGGCTCCGGAGTACCAGGGCGGCAAGCGGAACCCCGCTCTCCAGCACAGCGCGTGGGAGATCGCGGGCGGCTCGTACCGCATCGTCGCCGGTCTGCAGCCGCCGCTCGGCGCGCTCGCGGCGCGTCTGCGGCTGGTCGTGGAGCGGACTTGGGAGGACCTCGGTTGCGTGGACGTGGCCATGTTCCGTATCGACCGGACCGACTTCGCGCTGAGCCAGTTCGAGGGCGGGACTCCCCAGTACACGACGGTGTGGTTGGACCGGGCCTCACACGACGTGGAAGCGGCGATCGACACCCTGCTCGGCGCCCTCGGCATCGGACGCGAGGCACTGGCGTTCACCGGCACCACGGACACCGGCTTCGAGAACCTCAACGGCTGGACCGGGGCGTAGCTCAGGCCACGTCGACCCGGCGTCCCCGCGGTCCCGGTTCGGCCGCGGCCCAGGCCGTGCCCGGCCCGTCAGGGGAGCGGCTACGGGTGGTAGAGGGCGTGGGCGCGCGTCAGGTCGGCAGGCCCGTTCCGGCCGATGTGGAGGAAGTGGTTCACCTGCCAGGCCTGGGTGCTGCGCGCTTGCCGATTGGTCGTGGTCACCCATGGCGGGTAGACGCGGAACCCCCCGTTTCCCGCCGGAGCCGTTGCGGGAGACGATGTCGCGCTCGCACAACACGTCGCGTGGGAGGACGAACTGCCCGAAGCCGTTGTCGTCGCGGCAGCTGATGACGAAGCGGTCCACCCCGTCGTCGGTGTCGAAGGGGCGGATCGGTCCCTCCTCGGAGCGCAACCACACGGTGACGAACTGGCCCACCTTCGTCGGGGTGGTCTTGGCCGCGCGGAACCGGACCGAGCGGCCGTCGATCGTGAACCGGCAAGCCGCGTCTTCGGCACTCTCCGGTTCGGCCACCGGGGGCGAACAGGCGTAACCACTCGGGTCGTACACCAGTGCCTTCGCCGCCAGCAGGTCACCGTGAAGCCCTGCCCACGGCTGGTTCGTCAACATCCCGTCATCCTGCCATCGAGACGGCCGCCCCTTGAGCCAGAGGTTCCCTCCTCGCACAGGCCCGCGATCGGCGGGCCTGTGCGCCCGAACGAAGTTCCTAAGAGGACATCTCATTTGGGGGCCTAACCCGCAGACTCTCCGAATGAGATGTCCTCTTACGACTTGGGGAGCGATACAGGCGGGTCCTCGGCCGTGACGTGAAGGCGGCCGTGTCATGCTGCTGTTCCTCCAGCACGCCACCCGGTGACAGACGCGGCCCGAAAACTCCCTGGACCGTCCGACCCGTCTCGGCCATGATCCTCACGTGGCCACCTACCTCGAGTCCGAGCGCCTGACCCTCCGCCCCTTCGCCGCCGCCGACGCGGACCTGCTGATCGAGCTGGACAGCGACCCGGCGGTGATGCGCTACCTGACCGGCGGCGCTCCAACCCCGCCAGAGAAGGTCCGCGGCCTCGCCATCCCCAGCATCCTCGCCGGCTACGAGCGCTGGAATCATGACCTCGGCCTGTTCGCCGCGCACGAGAAGGACGGCGGCGCGTTCGTCGGCTGGTTCTGCCTGCGTCCGCTGCGCAGCGGCCCGCGTGAGGAGGCCGAACTCGGCTATCGCCTGCGCCAGGCGGCCTGGGGCCGGGGCTACGCCACCGAAGTCTCGCAGGCGCTGCTGGCGAAGGGGTTCGCCGAGCTCGGCATCCGCATGGTCTGGGCCGAGACGATGACCGTGAACCGCCCTTCGCGTAACGTCATGGAGAAGCTCGGGATGACGCTCGCGGAGAACATCCCCACGCCGGACGACATGATGGCGGTCGAGGGTTCCGAGCACGGGGGTGTGCGGTACGAGATCACGAAGGAGCAGTGGGAGCGGCGGCAGGCGTAGGCGGCGCGAGGCGTGGCGCCCGTGGATGTGAAGTCATCGGCCCGCGCGGCCTTGTCTCATCACGCCCTATCGGGCATATCCCGGCAGCATCTTGCCGAACTCGTCGCTGAGCTCGTCCCTGCCTGGGAGGCGTAGCAGGAGTCTGCGCTGCGGGAGAACTATCGCTACTCCACCAACCACCAGGTCGTCATCGACGCCGACCGGCGGCTGGCCGTAATCGTCGGACGCCCTGTCCCCGGCAACCGCAACGGCTGCAAGGCCTGGGCCGAATCAGGCGCCGCCGCCGTCGGCAAGACCACCACTATTGCCGACGGCGGCTACCCGGGCACCGGTCTGGTCATCCCACATCGCCGCCCGGTCGGCGGCGATCTGAGCGACTGGAAACGCGAGCACAACCGCTCCCGCAAGCAGGTCCGCGCCCGCGTGGAGCATGTCTTCGCGCGCATGAAGACATGGAAGATCCTGCGCGACTGCCGCCTCAAGGGCGATGGCGTCCACCACGCCATGCTCGGCATCGCCCGCCTGCACAACCTCATGGCGGTCGCGTAGCGAGCGAGCCCCGCAGGGGCGGTCAGCCCACATCACACCCTTCGGAGATCGTTACGGGACAAGCCTTAGCTAAGGTCTGTCGTCGGGCTCCCGGCGTCGGTGCGCAGGCGGGAGCCTGGCGATGGGCCCCCGCATCCCGACAGAGCGTCCGACCCGCCGGGCCCTGCACGGGACCCAGCCCTTTCCCGATGGGATCAGATGAAAGCCGTCCGCTGGGTGATGACCGGGCTCGCCGTCCTCGCGGCGCTGGCGATCGCGACCGTTGTGGTGATCGCCCACCGCGACCGGGTCGAGACCGAGGAGCGCCGGGTACGGGCGGCGGCCGGGGCGGAGGCGAGCGCCCGGACGTACGCGGCCAGGCTCGCCCCGGCCTTCGAATCCGGGCCGCAGACCGTCGATTCGCTGGAGGCGCTCGCCAAGGGCACGGCGGTGCACGTCGTCACCGCGGCCAGGAAGGAAGCCTCCGTCCAGGTCGGTGTGATGGCGGACGTGCTGTACCCGGGCGGGTGGAGCTCCGCCCAGGCGACGGTCTGTCTGCTGGCCGAGCTCTCCCGCAACGGTGGCCCGGTCACGGCGCAGGTGTCCGTCGTCCCGTGCACGCGGATCCCCGCCGTCACGACCCGCGCCGAGACCTTCAGCGTGGGCTGAACCCGCCGCCGCGACTGCGGGAAACCGCGAAAGCAGGACCTCCTGGATCGCTCGTCGGCGTAGACGCCCTCCGAGCTGCCACGAGGCCCTGCTGCCGTGCCCGCCACCGACCGCGATCACCCGATCGAGACTCCCGCTCGATCGGCAGGCCTCTTGATCGGTACGACAACGGCTACTTGCACGGGAACCCTCACACGCCCGGGCTCTTCACCGATCGCCCGAGGTCGTGGGTGTGCGGTTACTGGTACTGCGTGGTGACGCTGACGCCGGTGAAGTCCTGCTGGGCGTAGAGGCTGAAGTAGACCCAGCCGGACGGCGGGTTGTTGATGGTCAGGGTCTCGTTGTTGCCGGCGTCGGTGGACTTCGCCTGGTAGCTGCTGGTGGTGGCCCAGTTGCTGCCGCCGTAGTACAGGTCGGCGTTGCCGGTGCCGCCACTGCTGGTGATGGTCAGCTGCTTGACGCCGGCCGGCAGGTACAGGAAGTGGTAGCTGTAGTTGCCGGTGGTGGCCGCGAGGTTGTCGCGGCGGCAGTTCTTGTCGAACTGGCGCGGGTCGGCGATGGTGCACAGCGGTGCGGCCGGGGCCGGGGCCTCCGGCAGGGGGCCGCAGTCGTCGGTCGCGCAGGTGGTCTTCAGCCAGGTGGCGAAGCCGGCGTCGTAGCTGGTGCCGATGGTCTGCTTCAGGAAGGTGCGGGCACCGTTCCAGTCGCCGGCGCGGTACTTGGTGAGCACGGTCTCGATGTCCGCGCGGTGCTCCTGGAGCATGTAGCGGACCGCCAGCCAGCCCCACCGGTAGACCCGGTTCGAGTTGACGTCGGGGTCCGCCTCCTGGCCGTAGACGGTGTCGAACAGCTCGCTGAGCTTGTAGGTGTTCTTACCGGCCTCGTTGATCGCGGCGGTGTTGCGCTCGTTGCGGTAGCCGTACGAGATGTTCTCGGCGATGCCTTCGACCCACCAGATGGTCGGGGTGGTCTGGCTGGCCTCGAAGTCGCCGTACATGTTGTAGCGGCCGTCGAGGTAGTGGGTGTACTCGTGGTTGAGGTTCCAGATCTGGAAGTCGGGGCGCAGCCAGCTGGCCTCGTGGGCGATGAAGCGGGCCTGGTTGCCGGGCTTGGCCGGGTCGCCCTCCTCGTACATGCCGCCGTTGTCCACGTCGATGTCGTAGAAGGCCCAGGCGTACAGCGAGTACTGGGTGTAGTCGTCGAAGACGACGACCTCCAGGTTGGTGTTCACGTCACCGGGGATCGCGCCCTTGTCGCCGATCACCTTGTGGAAGTAGGCGTCCTGGTTGATCAGGCTGGTGCAGGTGGTGGTCAGCTGCCCGGGGGACATGTCCTGGGCGCGGATCTTCAGCTCCGGGTTGCAGGTCCGCTGGATCGGCAGGATCACCGGGAGCAGACGGTCGCTCAGGTCGCAGATGGCGTAGGCAGCGCAGTTGCCCTTGTCGAACTGGCGGGTGGCCCAGCCCAGGTTCATGGTGATCGGGGCGGTGGGGCCGACGTTCGGGTAGCGGTTGATCAGGTCCTTGAGCAGCGGCCGCAGCCGGTCCTTGAGCTCGGGCACGTCGAGGGCGTAGCCGAGGTAGCGGCCGATGTTGCTGACGATGTCCAGGCGGTTCAGCTGGGAGTCGTTGCGGGTGATGAAGCCGGCCCAGGTGTCGAGGATGCCCGGGTCGGCCTTGAGGGCGGCCTTCCAGCCCTGGCTGTCGGTCTTGGAGTCGAAGCCGTCCTTGATGACCCACTCGAAGTGGTCCAGGGAGAGGGTCATCGACTGGGGCCAGGTGCTGTTGTAGTTGCCGAGCACCCACTTGAGAACGCCGGCGTACCGGCCGAGCGTGTGGGTCTGGCCGATCACCGTGACGACCTCGTTGAGGGTGTCGCCGTTGGCGTCGGTGACGTCCTTGCTGTGCGGGGCGGCGAAGAAGGCGTCCAGCGCGCCGCGGGCCGCGGTGTCCAGGGTGGCGCCGTAGCTGCCGACCTCGTTCGGGCGGGTCTCCTGCACGTAGTAGCCAGCGCGCAGGAACATCACCAGCTGCCCGATGGACGTGCTGTTGTCGCCGGGGTAGGTGGCGGAGGTGTCGCGCAGTGCGTCGGCGACGGTCACCATCTGGGACTCGCGGAAGGCCTTCCCGGCGTCGGCGCCGGTGAGGTTGAACAGAGGGTAGGCGCAGGGGACGTTCGGCAGTGCCTTGAGCTGCTGGACCAACGCGCTGCCCGTGGCGTTGATCACTTCGGACAGGTTCGGGCAGGGCTCCCCGGCGGTGGCCGAGAACTGCTTGGCCGCCTTGGCGGGTTCGCCGACCGGGGCGCCCGGCGCGGTGGCCTCCTCGGCGTGGTCCTGGGCGAAGAGCTTGAAGGAGCTGTTGTTCCTGGCGTCGGGTGACTTGGGGACCGGGATCGACCGCGGCGCCTGGGTGGCGGGTCCGGCGGTGTTCGCGGCGGCCGGGGTCGTGGCGCCGACGGGGGCGGCCTGGCTCTGCGGCGCGAACAGGCCGAGCGCGATGAAGAGGGCCGCGCCGAGCGCGGGGAGTCTGCGCGCGCTGACCTTTGGTATCCGGGAGAGACGCATCTGTGGGGGCCTCCGGGGCCGTTGTGACCGCGTGTTGGGGCACGCGACCGCTCGATGTGTGACATGTAAAATGTCACGTGTCGCGTAGCGCCGGGAAGGCCCAGGAACGGATTGCCGTCCACCGCAACCGAAACGTTGTCAGATCGCGCGGCTCCGGACCTGTTTGTGGCGAAAGCGCCATCCGCCCTGTTCAGGCCGCGTGCTGGTACTCGCGGAGCAAGGGGCTACGGACGGGGGTCCGGCGCGGCCTTGGGGGAGCGGTCCGCGCGGTCGAGGTCGACGAGCAGACGTTCGACGTCGGTCATCAGCGACCCGTACACGTGCCAGGTGCCCGGCTCGGTCAGCGTGCCGCGCTCGATCTCGCCGGTCATCATCCCGTGCCAGGTCGTGGCCTCCTCGATGGCGCGGCGCAGCCTCTCCCGGGGCCCGTCCCCCTCCGGGCCGGCGGGGATCCCGGAACCGGTGAACGATCCCACCGCTCGCCCTGCGGCCTCCAGGATGGCCGCGTACCGGTCGAGGAAGAGCTGGCCCAGGCGGTGGCCGGTATGCCGGTCGTCGACGGTGTCGGCCAGCGTCCGGGCGATTCCGCGCACCTGGAAGGAGATCCGGTGCAGGGCGCGCAGTGCCTCGTCGTGGGTCGACGGCGCCCGCCTGCCGCGCACGACGCACCGCGTGTTCCACCGCAGGCTCTCCTGGCCTCGGCGCACGTCCTCCTGCGCCTCCACCGCCAACTCCTCCAGATGCCGGCCCCGTTCCAGCCACTCCTGTGCCCGGTCGGCGTGTCGGCGCTCCCTCAGCCCGCTGCCCATGTCGCCCAGCAGCTCGCCCATGGCCGCGGCGAGGCCGCGTACCGAGGCGTCGGAGGCCCCCAGGTGCACCGGAGGCAGGATGAGGGCGTTCACCGCGATCCCCACCGCGGCGCCGGTCAGCGTCGCCAGGGTCAGTGCGACCAGGTGGCCCGTGGGCACGGCCGTCGCCGCCGCCAGGGTGAGCACCGCGGTCGAGGCGATCTGCAGCCGGCCCTCGGAGCCCCGGCGGCCGCTGGCGACCAGCGCGATCGCCGGGAGGGCCGCGACGCTTCCCGCGGCCGAGCCGAGCAGCCACACCACGGCCACGGCCAGCGACAGGCCCGCCGCCCGGGCGGCCACGCTGCGCAGCGCCTGGGTCACCGACCGGTAGATGGTCGGGGCGTTGACCATGGCGAGCGCGGTGGCCGCGGCGAGGTACTGCTGCTGGCCGGGGAGCCACCATGAGACGGCCTCCCAGGCCAGGACGGCCGCGATCAGGCTCTTGGCGCTCCGGGCGGGCACCGAGGCCATCCGGCCCAGGGGTGTCGGCCGGGAGGTGCGCGGCAGCCGTAGGGCTCGGCCTGCCGTCTCCCGCCACCGCGCGGTGGTGAGGGGCAGTCGCACGAAGGCGTGGGCTGTCATGGCTCTGCTCCTGCTCCGTCTGTTGCGGCGGGGTGGCCCGCGCCGGGGTTCGGCGTGTCCGTGAGGGGGGGGGCGGTCGTGGTCGCGGGCCCGGAACCGGTCGACCGGTGGAGAGCCGGGCGCCCGGCGTCGGGGCCCGCGTCCGGCGGGCCCCCGACGAGCCTCAGGCGGCTCCGGGCAGCAGCCGCGACAGTTCGGCGTCCAGGTCGCATCCGTCGGTCTCCCGGCCGGCGGGCACCAGCCGGTACGTGCGCTCCAGCCAGCCGGCCACCTCCGCGAGCGGGGCCCTGAGCCAGGCGGTCCCGTCCGGGGAGGACAGGGCCAGGTTCAGTACCGCCTCGGGCCCGGCGCCACCCGGCCACACCTGCACGTCCCCCTGCCCGCTCGGCCTGAGCAGGCCCTGCGCCAGCAGGTCGCGGGCGAAGACCCACGGGACCAGGTCGTCCGCGTCGGTGCGAAAGTGCGCGTGCACGGCGAGCGGGTCGTGCGAGCGGTACGACAGGCGGGTTCGCAGCGCGACGGCTTCTCCCGACGCGAGCACGAGCTCCATGTCAAGCGTTTGATCTACACGGCCGGTCACGGCTCTCCTACCTGGTCGGTTCTGGCCCGCGCGGGCGGGTGGCTCGTTGCGGCCGTCGTCCGGCCGGGCACCGTCGGCCCCCGCTGTGGTGGGGCATGAGACGACGCTACCTCCAGATATGTTGAATGTTGTACTTCACTGGTGTGGGGTGCGTCATGCCGGCCGAAGCGGCGGAAGGGGAATAGCGGCGCGCCGGGCACCCCCTCGTCCCTGCCGGAGGGGATACGGCCCCGCCCCCGCTCGCGCGGGGTGTCCGTCCGGCCGGAACGCGGCCCCTTCGGAGGTGGCCCCCGGCGGCCGCCGGCGGCGAGTCGAACGTCCGCACCACCCCGGCCGTCGAAGGGCTTGTCCGACAAGCCCCGCCGCGCGCCGATGCGACGCGAATTGTCGGCCAAGCCCTAGCTTCCGCAGGTCAGGTCCTTGGCGGGCAGTCGGCCGGTGATCAGGTAGCGGTCGACGTCGGCGCTCGCGCAGGACGGGCCGGCCACCACCACGCCGTGGCCCTCGCCGTCGGCCACCGTGATCATCCGCGCACCGTGCAGCGCCCGCCGCATGCCCTGCGCCATGGCCAGCGTCGCCTGCGGGTCCCACTGGTTCTGCACGATCAGCGCGTTGACGTCGTTGTTCACCACGGTGGCCGGCTCGCCGGGCGCCCGCTTCCAGAACGCGCACGGCTGGATGTTGGCGCCCAGGTCGCCGGCCAGCGGGTACCGGGCCCTGTCCCGGATCGCGTCCCGGCGGTACTGCTCGGGGTCGCGCGGCCAGTCGCGGGTGTCGCCGCAGAAGACGGCCCACACGACGGCGGCCCGGTTGTTCTCCGGGTCGACCGCGTCGGCGGCCCGCGCGCCCGCGCCCTCGTCGGCGGCCCGGACCGGGGCGGCGTCGGACACCGCCGCCCCGGTCGCCCCGGTCGCCCTGGCCGAAGCGGGCGAAGCGGCCGAAGCGGTCGGCCCGCCCGCGGCTGCGGCCTTGAGCGCGACGATCCACGGCGTGACGGCCTCGACGCGGACGAACTCGGCGTACCTGGACCGGATGGCGTCGCCGCTGAGCGCCCCGCCCTCCGCCGGGACGGGCGTGCGGTCGGCGTGGGCGATCAGGTCCCAGTACGCCTTGCGGACCTCCGCGGCAGTCGCGCCCAGCCCGTACGTGCTGTTGCGGGCGGCGGCCCACTCGGTCCACCGGGTGAAGGCGAGTTCGGCCCCCGCCGACCACCCCCGGAACATCCCCCGCCACGCGAGCGCCGGGTCGAGCGCGCTGTCGAGCACGAACCGGTCCGCGCGCCGGGGGAACATCTGCGTGTAGACGGCGCCCAGGTACGTGCCGTACGAGTACCCGAAGTAGGAGATCTTCTGTTCCCCCAGCACCGCCCGGACGACGTCCATGTCCCGGGCCGTGTTGCGGGTGGTGATGTGCGCCAACGTGTCACCCGCCTTGGCCCAGCACTTGTCGGCCACCGTCCGGGCCCTGGCCACATCCTCGGCGAACTTCCCTGCCGAGTAGGGGTGTTGAAAGACCTGCTCGTCGGGCGTCAGGCCGCAGCTGATCGGCGAGCTCTGCCCGACCCCACGCGGGTCGAAGCCGACCAGGTCGAACTGCTCCCGTACCTGCGCCGACAGCAGCGGCTGGATCTCCACGGGCAGGCCCAGCCCCGGGAAACCCGGGCCACCGGGGTTCATCAGCAGCACGCCGTGCCGCTGCTTCGCGCTGCCCGCCTTGATCCGCGATATCGCGAGGTCGATCCTCCGGCCCCCGGGGTTGCCGTAGTCCAGAGGCACCTTGACCTTCGCACACTCGAACTCCGCCGGCCCGTCCGTGTCGCAGCGCTCCCAGCGGAGTCGCTGCTGTGCGTACTGCTGGAGCGGGTCCCCGCCCGCCGCGAACGCCGTCACCGGGGTGAGCGCCGCGATCACGGTCGTCACCGCGCCGACCGTCAGCAGGGAAATCGTTCGTCCGTCTCGCAGCGCCATGCCAGTCCTCTGTGCAGAATCGGTGTCTCGGATCGCCTTAAGTCTCCGTTCGGGTACGTCCGTCCCCCGTACGGCGCAGGGATGGGTTCATGATCAGACCTGCGGCGTACGGGGGACGGGCTGACGTAGGGCCAGGGTCTTACCCCCCGCCAGCCGCCCATCAGGGTCGACGGCCTGCCAACCGCCCGCCGGCGCTCGCGCTGGGCAGTCCTCGGCCCGCAGCACGGCGACGGTACGGCCGGCGCGGCCGATCGCCTCGACGTCAAACGAACTGCCTAGCGGCCGATCTCGTTCAGCTCGGCGAGATCGTCGTCGGAGAGTTGGAGTCCCGCACCTGCGACGTTCTCCCGGAGGTGTGCCACCGACGAGGTGCCGGGGATCAGCAGGATGTTCGGCGACCGCCGCAGCAGCCAGGCCAGGGCGACGACGTGCGAATCGTCGGCCACGACATCGGCACGATGGTCGCCTACTCCTACGCCGCACAGTTCCCCGCCGCCGTCAAGAAGCTGGTCCTCAGCGAGGCGCCGATCCCGGACCCGAGCATCTACCAGATCCCCGCACTGACCCAGCGGGGCCCCGGGGTCTGAAACTTCGGGTTCTTCAACCTGACCGACGGCCTGCCGGAGAACATGATCCGGGGCCGTGAGGTCACCTGGACCGCCGGCTTCATCGGCGGGTTCGAGGGCGTCCCGGGCGCGGTGAGCCAGGACGACATCCGGGTGTTCGCCCACTACCTGCGCGACCCCGCCCACCTGGCGGCGCGCCTGTCCTGGTTCCGGGTGTTCCCGCAGGACATCCGCGACGACGCGCAGTTCCAGCGGACCCCGCTCCCGACGCCGGTGCTCGCCATCGGTGCCTCGGGCAGCCTCGGCAGCGCGGAGGGCGACCAGGTCAAGACGTACGCCTCCGACGTCACCGGCGTGACCATCCCGAACTCCGGCCACTGGATCTACGAGGAGCACCCCGAGGAACTGACCGCCATGCTGCTCGACTTCCTCGGCCGCCCCTGACCTCCCGACGCGGAAGGAGAACGATCCATGTCCGGGAGCCGCGACCACGGGCCGCTGCCCGCGCTGCGTCGCGTTCCGCTTCCCGGCCGCCGACCAGACCTCGGACTTCCGCTCCATCTCGCGGTTCCGCCGCCGCCATCTGGACGCGCTCGCCGGTCTGTTCACCCAGTCGCTGCACCTGGCGCAGAGGCTGGGCATGGTCGAGATGGGCCGCGTCGCCCTGGACGGCACGAAGCTTCAGGCCAGCGCCTCCAAGCACAAGGCGATGAGCGACGGCCGCCTGATCGACGAGCGGCACGTCGATGCGGAGGGGAAGTGGGTCCTGCTTGACCCGGACCACGACCAGCACGACGGCCACCGCCAGGGCTCTACCGCTGGGCAGGTTGCGTACGAGTTCCGGCAGTTCCAGGCCGACGATGCTGAACACGACGCTCTCCAACAGGAATACCACGACCGCGCCGATGACGCTTCCACCGCCGCCGAGCAGACCGGGTCGGTGCTGGCCAGGATCGCGCCGAGCACGAAGGCCGTCGCGGGCGGCATGCCGGTCAGCGCGACCGCCGCGAAGCCGACGGCCGCAGCCGAGGCGAAGACCAGACCGAACGCGAGGATCGTGACCGGACGCCACACGGTGCAACTGGCGGCCGACGACGGTGCACCGGCCGCCGCGGCAACCGGTGCACCGTCCCCTCGCGGTCCCGATTCTCAGTGCAGGACGTCGAGTTCGTTGTCGTCGTTGTTGACGAAGTAGACCGCGTCGTGGTCCAGGCCCAGTGCGAGGCCGAAGAGCGCACCCGCGCCGGGCGGGTTGCCCTCGCCGTTGATCTGCTTGGACGCCACCTGCCTACCGGCCCCGGTGGTCTCGACGATGTTGCCGTCCCCGCCGTTGACGGTCAGGATGTCGCCCCTGGGTGTGAGAGCCATGCCCAGCGGGCCGTTGAGGCTGCCGCCCTCGGTGATGACCCGTCCGATGCCGTCGCTGTGCTTCCGGGTCAGCGCGCGCGGGATGGCGGTGATCCGGCTGCGCACGGTGTCGGCGACGAAGAGCGTGCCGTCCCGGCCGAGGCCGACGCCGGTCGGGCCGACCACCAGGGCCGTCGGGTCCGTCCGCTCGGGGAAGCCGGCGCCGATCTCGGTCGTAGCGACCCGCTTCGGCGGCTCGTCGCCCTCGCAGCGCAGAGTGATCCGCAGGACCGTGCCCTGGTCGACCTCCGCGCCGTCGCCGGCGACGGTGCCGTTGAGCACGTTGGTCACGAACAGCTCCGTCTGCCAGCTCCGCCCGCCCCGTTCACTGCGCGTGTCGGAGCTGACGGCGGTCATGTCCCACGGGCCGTTGATGCCGTTCCCCGCGATCGTCTCGCGCACCGTGCCGTGCTTGTCGAGGACCAGCAGGCAGCCGGCCTGGGCGGTGGCCGAAGTGCCGTCCGCGGTGGGGAGGCTGCCGACCACGACCCAGCCACCGGGCAGGACCGTCAGCGCCGTGGTGAGGCCGACCCCACCGGGGCACGGGCCGGGCAGGTTGTTCGGGTCGATCGTGGCGAACGTGGTCCTTGCACCATGCGGGGTGATCTGGACCAGGGTGGTGCCCTTGCCCTGCTCGCCCGCCGGGGGGTTCGCCGAGTTGTTGAAGTTGCTGACCAGGACGTTGCCTCGATGCAGATCGCCGACGCTCTCCCGGATGGTGAACGTGCCGTACGGGTTCAGGTCGCCGTTCTCCGGAACGGTGGACGCGACGGTGGACACGGTGTTCAACCCGTCCAGGAACGGCTTCTGGTCGCCGGCCGGGGGCGCGGCGGCGGTCAGGCCGACGGTCAGCGCGGCGGTAGCCAGCGCGCTCGAACACACCCGAAGTCTCACGTACTGCCTCCTGAAGGGCTGGCCCGAAAGCCAGGACAGGGCGTCCTGGCCGGCGAAACTGCTCAGAGTGGCCCCAGCGCCGCCACATGGGACATGGTCACTGGGACGAGACGTGATCGCCGGAAGGCCGCCGCGGCGCCGCGATACCGGGAGCCGAACGGAGCAGCCCACGTCACCACGGAGGCGGCCCGGACACAACCAGGGCGGGGCAGTATGTGCCGGTGGAGATGCCGGGCAGCGGCCGCTCGGCCCGGCCGGGCGAGGCCTGCCCAGGGCAGTCCGGCAAGTGCTCGGCGTCCTGGTGGCCGTTGTCGGGGCCGGGCGCAGCAGATGCGGTGGTGGACAGCGAGACGGCCTGCTCGAACGGATGACCCCGGTACCAGGATTCGCCGGCCGGTCGGGTGTGCCGACTGGGCTCCTCGGAGGAGGGCACGCTCCCGCAGCCGAGCGCAGGCCGTCAGCTGCGCCGAGGTCCCTTGGACGCCGTCACCGGGGCGGTGGCGTCGATGAAGGCCCGCGGCCGGTGGCGCACGTCGCCAGTGCCGGCGGTGTAGGCGAGATTGGCGCAGGGCCGGGACACCTCGGTGCGCCTCCCAACCTCGTGCGCACCGCGGCGTGGTCAGATAGGGCATGGCATCGTCCTGGACTGGCAGACGGGTACGTCTACGCGCCATCGAGCCCGAGGACTGGACAGCGTTCAT
The DNA here is from genome assembly GCF_042887425.1 of Kitasatospora sp. NPDC057940. Taxonomy (NCBI): domain Bacteria; kingdom Bacillati; phylum Actinomycetota; class Actinomycetes; order Kitasatosporales; family Streptomycetaceae; genus Kitasatospora; species Kitasatospora sp. NPDC057940. The sequence continues at coordinate 20,409 of NZ_JBHVPH010000003.1, read as the reverse complement.
GCGCTTCGCGGACGAGGACGGACGGGGAGGGGGTCGGCTGGAGCTACCGCGGTCCGCCGGGAGCTACCGTGCCTGGGCGAAGGAGCAGGCCGTTGCCGAGTGCGAGGACGACCGCTTCCGGTTGGCGGTCGAAACGACGGTCACGGGAGAGCTGGTCGGCACGGTCGGCTCACATCGCACCGGCCCTCGTTCAGGCTGGTTCGAATTTGATGTCACGATCGGCGCTGCTCACCGGCGCAAGGGCTACGCGGCAGAAGCCCTGGTGCTGCTGTTGCGCTTCATGTTCGCCGAGCGGCGCTATCACAAATGCCTGGCAGCGATCCTCGCCCACAACGGGGCGTCGCTGGCACTTACTCGTCGGCTCGGCTTCACCGAGGAGGGGCGGTTGCGGGAACACGTCTTCTTCGCCGGCCGGCACCACGACCTCGTCATGATGGGCATGCTCGCCGACGAGTTCGAGCGGCGACACGCGACGGGCGAACCATAAGGCTGGTCATCCAAGCGTGTGCGGTTGGACGCGGTCTGTCACTGAAAGCAACTGGCCGCCTTTACTGACTTCGGCGCCTCGCGGTGATGGATCGGCGCGTTCCACCGGCGGACCTTCGCAGTGACCGGCGCAGCCGTTCCCAAGATCTGCCTCCGCCGTCACCTTCAAGCGCCGAGGTCAGTAGCTGCGCAAGGTGGCACGCAGGCGCAAGCCGGTAGTTGCGAGACCTTCGAGGGTGGTGACCTGGTAGCTGGGTTCCGGTCCGGGCGGCTCGCTCAAGTGGTGACAGCGGGCGGTCTGCGCGGTCAGGAGGGTCAGCATCGCCATGGCCAGAGCGGCTCCCTCGCAGCCATGCGGCCCGGTACCGAAGGAGAGGAAGGCCCCGGGGTTCGCCGGCGAGCCCGAATCATCGAGCCAGCGCTCGGGCTGGAACCGGTCCGGCTCGGAGTGTTCCCGTGCGTCGCGGTGGGCGGTGTAGGGGCAGACGAGAACGGTGGACCCGGCGCGGATGGTGTAGTCGGCGAGCTGAGTCTGGCGCGTGACGCGCCGGGTCAGCAGCCAGCTCGGGGGGTACAGCCGGAGCACCTCGCGTACCAGCGCTTGGGTGTATCGCAGGCTGTCGAGGTGGGTGCTGGTCGTCGCGGCCGGATCCGCGGGCAGCAAGGCGGCTTCGGCCGCGACGCGGTCCGCTGCCTGGGGGTGCCGGGCCAGGTGGAGCAGGATCCACCCGGCTGCCCGGGAAGGCGTCTCGAAGGTGGCGACGGTGATTCCGGGGAGAGTGTCGAGGATGGCCTCTTCCGGTAGGAGGCCGTAGCGGGAGGAGGGGCGGAGCATCTGTCCCAGCACGTCGTCACCGGGCCGGCCCGATGTGCGGCGCCGGCGGACGACGGGCCGCAAAGCGTCGGTGAAGGCGACTTGCTGCCGTGTGCGGAACCGCCGTGCCGGTGTGGGGACCCAGCGCGGCCATACCCAGCGCGAGGGGCGTACGAGCGCCTCCCGGGCGAGGAAGAGCCGTGCGGCGAAGGGCAGCAGGGTGGGAGCGTCTTCGGAGAAGAGGTAACGCACGCCGATTTCTGCCAGGGCGTGCCGGACCAGGGGCAGAATCTCGACGTCTTGGCCCGTGGGCCACTGGTCGGCAAATTGGGCGGCTCCGGGCGCGATCTCACTGATCCGGGCCGCAACCGCCTGCGGGCGTAGTCCGCGCATGCGGGCGGCGTGAGCGTGCGCACGCTCGGCAGGTGTCGGTGCTCCGGTCGCCCGTTTCAACGGAGGGAAGAGGGGCGAGGGTGCCATGGGGAAGTCCTGCGCGCGACGAAGGACTGCTTCACACGGCCCGGCCGTGGCGGCTACGTAGACACCCGGTTCCAGTTGCCAGACGTCCCCGCACTCGTCAGTGCCACGGCGCGCCAGCGCCAGCCGGTCGTGGCTCCAGGCCGCGAAGCTGCCTTCGGGCAGCCGCGGCGGCTCGTTCACTCGGTCCATGAGGTCGACCCTGACGCTCGCGTACCTGGCCAGTCCGATACCCCCGGTGGGCGCCCGGGGGGCCCACCGGTAGTGCGGTCAGGCCCGGTCGTCGCCGGCGTACGCATCCCAAGCGTTGGCCCCGTACGCACCGTAGTGGCGGGTGAAACAAAGCTTGCGGAGCAGTTTGGCGATCATCATGCACTCCTCTCGCCTGCCTGAGCCCTCCCAATCGAGGGTCCAACTTCCATACTGCCACTGCGGACCCGGCGCAGCTTCGCTCCACACCCGGAGCGCCGGGTGGCGGCGAAAGGACCCTTCCTGACGAAGGGCCGCGGTGTGTAGTGCCGGGTGTACCAAATGTGCCCGAACGCCGGGATCAGGTCCCGCTCGACCGGCCGCTGGACTCGCTGGACGTCTTCTGACCAGCCCGCCTGCCAGTTCACCGGGGCCTGGGACTTCCCTGCTCGGGGCGTTCCGGTATCCGCCGCCCGGGTGAAATAACGAGACTCCGCCGTGGAATTAGTTTCGTCGTATGGAATGTTCTGTTCGCCCACATAAAGTAGCCCACCGTGTTACACCCACTACCCAGTGTCCCCCGGCAGGTGCAACACGGTCGTCTGCCTGTTCGAGAAGACCGATCCCGGATCGGTCTTGGACCACACCCGCCCGTGCAGCCGGGGACGCGTGGAAGGAACGATGGCCATGAATGCGAACTCCTCTGCGCCGGTCCGGCGGTCGCGTACGGCGTGCCTGGCCGCTGTCGCCGCTGCCGCAGCACTGGTGCTGCTCAGCGGGTGCGGCGGATCGTCACACCCCAAACCCGCCGGCGCGCTGAGTCCCGGACCCGGCCAGACCCTGCCGGGATTTCCCGGTGCCTCCGGAACGAGCGGTACGGTCGCCGTCAGCCCACCATCAGCCGCGCCATCAACCCCGTACAGCAGCGGCCAGGCGTCCACCCCGGCGGCCGCCAACGCGGTGACGATCAGGAACTTCGCGTTCTCCCCGGCCACCCTGACGGTCAAGGCGGGCACGACGGTGACCTGGACCAACACCGACGCCGACGCTCACACCGTCACCAGCAAGCAAGGATCGGGCGGGCCGCTGAACTCTGCGCCGCTGACGACTGGCGCCACCTACAGCTACACATTCACCGAGCCCGGCACCTACCCCTACTTCTGCACCATCCACCCGTTCATGATCGCCACGGTGGAGGTGACCCCATGACCGAGCACACGGACGACTCCCACGGCGGTGGCGAGCACGGCATGACCCGCCGGCAGCTCGCGCGGCACTCCGCCTGGTTCGGTGGTGTCGTGGTCCTGAGCGTCGTCGCGGGAGAGGTGATCAGTCATATCCCCGGTTCGGCGAGCGTGGCCCCGGCGAGCAGCGCGGACCTGCATTTCGTGCAGGTCTCCGACAGCCACATCGGCTTCGATGGCCCGGCCAACATGGACGTCGCCGGGACGTTCGGCATGGCGGTCAACCAGGTCAACTCCCTCGGGTTTCGAGCCGATTTCGTCATGCACAGTGGCGACCTGACGCACCTTTCCACCCCCGCCCAGTTCGACCAGGTCAAGCAGATGCTGTCGCAGTTGGACACTGACCGGGTCTTCACCGTGCCGGGCGAGCACGACTCGATCGGGGACAACGGACCACGCGCCTACCGACAGGCTTTCGGCCAGAACACCCTCGGCGACGGCTGGTACAGCTTCGACACCCACGGTGTGCACTTCATCGCGCTGGTCAACACGCTGCACCTGGAGCAACTCGGCCACCTGGGCAACGATCAGATCGACTTCGTGCGCAAGGACATCGCCGGCCTGTCTTCGGACACCCCCATCGTCATCTTCAGTCACATCCCGCTGTTCGCAATGTATCCGACGTGGGGCTGGGGCACCGACGACGCGGTGCAACTGCTGTCGATGTTCCGCCGCTTCTCCTCGGTGACGTGCCTCAACGGGCACGTCCACCAGCTGTTCAGCAAGACCGAGGGCAACATCACCTTCCACTCGGCCCGTCCCACCTGCTACCCGTTCCCCAAACCCGGCCAGGGCCCCGCCCCACTTCCACAGGTACTGCCCGCCGGACGCCTCAAGGACGCACTCGGCATCCGCACCGTCAACTACCGGCAAGGCAGCCATGCACTGGCTATCAAGGACGAGAAACTCGCATGAACAGCCGGAGCCTTCCCGCCCCCGCACTGCGCCTGGTGCTTGCCGCCGCGCTCGCGGCAAGCGGATACATCCACGCCCAGCTCTACATCGACGGGTACCGATTCGTCCACATCATCGGCTCGATGTTCCTGCTGCAGGCCAGCACGGCATTCGCGGTGGCCGCACTCCTCCTGTTCGCGGCACCCCTCCTCCTGCGGATCGCCGCTGTCGCGATCGCCCTCGGCGCGCTCGCGGGCTTCGTCGCATCCCGCACCATCGGATTGTTCGGATTCTCCGAGCGCGGTCTGCAACCGTCCCCACAGGCCGTGCTCAGCGTCATCGCCGAGGTGCTCATTTTGCTGGTCGTCGGGGTCTGGCAGGCATCCGAGGCCGGGCACGTACCGTCAAGATCCAGGGTGGCGGAGTCGGGAGTAGGGGAGGGTGATCAGGCGGAGGGTCTCGCCCACCCCGTCGGCCACCGGCGGCTCCACGATGTCCTGTGGCTTCTCCTGCCCGTGGTGGTGATGGCCGGCCTCTTCTGGTACGGCCGGGTACACACCCCCAACTACGAGACCAGCCTCTTCGGGAGCCGCGGCAACGACGCGAGGCTGCTGAAAGCCCAACTGGGATCCGCACTGCTTGGCCTGGCGCTGATTCAGCTGCTTCTTGCCCTGTGGATCTACGGCCGCCTGCCCGCACTGGGAGCCGCACCGCACGGGGTCCGCACCACGCACCGTCTCATCGGCCTGACCGCCTTCCTCCTCTCCCTGCCCATCGCTCGGCACTGCATCACCGCCTACGGCGTCCAATTGACCGATACTCGCGTGGCGCTGCATTCGCTCATCGGCTGCTTTCTCTATGGGGCTTTCGTCGCCAAGGTCGTCGTGGTCCGGCACCGCCGCTGGCCCGGCTGGGCACTCCCCCTGGCCGGTGGCACCCTCGTCACTGCGATCGCCCTGATCTGGTACGTCGCCCCCTTCTGGTACCTGAACGGCTCCCAGGCGCCCGGCCTGTGAGCAGGACGTGAGGCCCCTCTCGCGACGGCCAATAGCGTATTAAGCCTTCTCCCCCCTCTGGGAGCATCCGGCCCCGACCGAGGCACGCGGAGGCCAGGCGGGCAGGACACGCTCAAGGCGACACACCGCCCGGAAGATCACGATCCGTAGTCGATGGGTAAGCGACCATGATCCGCCCGCACTGGCCGGTCCGGCTGGTCGGCCCGTGCCGTGGTCACCGGGGTGGTCGGATGCCGGCGAAGGCGGCTGCTGAGCTTCTCCGCCCGGGAGCCGGCATCCGATGCCGACTGCGGCGATCGGCTCCCGACCCGCGGCGGCTCCGCCGCCTGGCGGGGCATCGCCACCCGGTTCGACAAGAAGCCCGAGAGCTACCTCGCAGGCCTCCACCTCCGCGCCTCGATGATCTGGATAGACGACCTCGTACGACCACCCAAATGATCACAACATCACACAGACCCTAGGGGGCCGTCGAGGCGGAAGTCGAACTCGCGGGAGCGGTTGGCGGCGCGGGTGAGGCGGCGGTTGACGGCCAGGGCCAGTGTCCAGGCGTGTTCGGCGACGGCCGGGCGTGCCTGGAGGTGCCAGAAGATCACCTGTTCGGGTGAAGATCGAGACAGGGGTCCCGAGTTCTGATCGCTCGTCACCGATGATGCGTTCGAGAGCTTGCGGGGAGGGCCGGGCAGGAGCGGTCCGTCGGGAGGCAGCACCGCCGCGTCCTCGCGGCAGCCTCCGCGGCCGCGCCCGGCGCGGCCGTATCCCCCCATTCCCGCATGACAGCACACCCGACGAGGAGATGAAGTGCAGGAGAAGCGGCTCAAGTCCTGGGGCAACAACCGCGCAGGCCAGCTCGGCGACGGGACCTGGACGGACATCCGTACGACGGCCACCACCGTGCTGGGGCTGACGAGCACCGAGGTGGTGAAGATCGCCGCCGGGGGAGGTGGCCCCGCCACAGGCTTCGGGCTGGCCCTGCTGACCGACCGCACGGTGCAGACGTGGGGCGCCAACGGGTCGGGGCAGCTCGGCGACGGCTCGGTGTTCAGCCACAACGCGCCCGGCCAGGTCGTCAACCTTTCCGAGGCCACCGACGTCGCCGCGGGCGGAGTGCACAGCCTGGCACTGCTCGCCGACCGGACCGTGGTCGCCTGGGGGCGCAACAACTACGGCCAGCTCGGCAACGGCACCAACGCCGACAGCAGCGTCCCGGTCCGGGTCGAGGGACTCGACAAGGTGATCGCGATCGCCGCCGGACTCAACCACAGTCTGGCGCTGCGCGAGGACGGCACCGTGTGGGCCTGGGGCCACAACATCAACGGCCAGCTCGGCGACGGCACTTCGGCGAGCCGCAACGTGCCGTCCCCGGTGAACAACCTGACCGGTGTGACCAGGATCGCCGCCGGCGCCGACCACAACCTGGCCCTGGTCGGCCCGCCGAGCAGCTCCACCAAGCCCACCAGTGGCAACGCGGTGAAGGCGTGGGGCTACAACGCCACCGGCCAGCTCGGCGACAACACCACCATCAGCCGCTTCACCCCGGTCGACACCCAGGGCAGCTGGCTCGGCGGGGTCTCCGGGATCGCGGCCGGAGCCCACCACAGCCTGGCCGTCACCGACAGCGGCAACAAACTCAAGGCCTGGGGCCGGAACACCTCCGGCCAGATCGGCGACGGCACCACCGACTTCCGGGTCACCCCCGTCCCGGTCCCCGGCCTCACCGGCGTCCAGCTGATCGCCGGCGGCCGCGAACACACCATCGCCCTGCTCGGCGACAACACCGTCCGCGCCTGGGGCAACAACGGCTCCGGCCAACTCGGCAACGGCACCACCACCGACGCCAGCACCCCCGTCACCTCGCTCACCGCGCTGACCGGCGTCGACAAGATCGCCGCACCCCTCGGCGGCGACTTCAGCCTGGCCAACTGAACCCGGTGCGCGGCCCCGGTTCCCCGTCGAGGCCGCGCACGGCAGTTCGTCAACGCGCTGCTGATCGAACGTCAATTCAGCCCTGGTGTCCTGGCCGCGTTCCGCTGTCGCATCCGCACGCGGCCCACCGACAACAGGAGATCCCCGTGTCCCACCCGTCCACTCGGACCCTCCGCCCCCGCCCGAGCACCGGCACCCGCCGCCGCACCCGGCTGGCAGGCCTGGCGCTCGCCGTCTCCGCGATATCCGCGAGCAGCATCACGCTGCTCGCCGCGCCGGCGAACGCCGCCGTGGTCGAGCAGATGGTCACGATCCAGGACCACCAGAACCACAACTCGCTGGCCAGCTCCGACGGCGAGGGCTCCCGGATCGTCGCCCGCAACTACCAGAACGCCTCCACCTCGTTCTGGATCTCCAACAAGCCCGGCGACCGGGTCGACTTCGCCCGCAACGTCAACGGCACCGAGCGCGTGCTGGAGATGGACACCAACGACGGCCGGTCCACCCAGTTCATCCACTGGTGGGCGGGCGACAACCAGCAGTGGACCCTGGAGCCCGCCGCCGGCGGCGGCACCTACCTCCACAACGCCCGCGACAACCGCTGTCTGACCTACCACGGTCTCGACCGGGAGGTCACCGTCGAGAACTGCGACGGCAGCATGGCCCAGCGGTTCGACCTGATCGGGTCGGGCACCGGTCCTGGCCCTGGCCCGGGTACCTCCGTCGAGCAGCGCTTCCTGGACCGGCTCAACACCGTGCGCGCCCAGAACGGCAGGCCGGCGGTGCGCCTCAACCAGACGCTCTCCCAGGCCGCCAAGTGCAACGCCGACCAGATGGACCAGCGCCGCGTCTCCGGCCACTTCTGCGACTCGAGCGGCATCGCGCACAACCTCGGCTACACCGGGAGGGGATTCGGCGAGATCGCCTTCTACGGCCCCACCGACATCGACGCTGCCGTCGACGGCTGGATCAGGTCGCCCCTTCACCTGGGGATCATGCTCGGCGACTACAACGAGGTCGGCCTGGCCCGCACCGGCAACGCCTCCTGGAACGCGGACTTCAGCACCCGCTGACCCCCGCCACGACCGCTCCGCCGGGGCCGCTCCACCGCGACCGCCCACCCCGGCGGAGCGGTCGCGGGGGTGGCCCCGGCCAGAACCTCCGCCAGCGACGGCACTTCCGGGAGGCGGAGGCGGAGGCGGAGGCCGGAAACCGGGATGACCAGGATGGGGAGCGCTGTGAGACTGGGCGCCGTGACGCGACCTGAGCTTTCCGAGCTGGAGTACTTGAGGGAGATCGAGCGGCTCGCCCGTGCGGTGACGGGCGTGGCGTCGGCGGAGGGCTGGCTGTCGTACGGCCCCGAGGCGGAGGACGCGACGCGCCTGCAACGGGCGGTGAACGCGCTGGCCCGGGAGATCCGGCACTACCACTTCCCGGGGGACGGCTGCCTCGGCGAGGAGGCGGACCGGCCCGAGGTGAAGCTGGCCGGGGTGGCGATCCTGCGGCCCGGGGCGATGCCGGAGAGCATGGGGGAGAGCTACGAGGAGGCGTGCTCGCGCCTCGGGGTCGAGGCCAGGCCCGAAGGATGGGCCCTGTGGAACACCTGGGGTGACGGGGACCTCCAGGTGACGATGGTGGTTTCGGCGGTCGACACCACGGAGGGCCTGCTCGCGAACTGGTCGCGGGGCAGGGAGCTGTACCCGGTGATGCCGGTGCCTTCGCAGATCGTGCTGATCCACCGCGGCTGGGCCGCGCACATGGTCTTCTCCCCCTTCGGGGTGCGGAAGTTGGGGCTCGGCGGGCAGCCGTGACACCACATGCCGACGCCGGCCAGCCCCTGGAGGGCATGGCCGGCGCCGGTGGACCGGAATTGAGCGAATTCACGTCACAGAAAATTCGCCGGCGATCAAAGCGCTGCGGGGACTTGCGGTGATACGGCCGGGCGAATTTCCGTTCGGGTCCCGCTCCGCCGGTTCGTCAGAGGATTTGGATGGAGTTGACCTTCGGCGGCCGGTTCGGGTACGTGATGTCGGTCCAGCGGTTGACCCTCACCGAGTCGCCGTTGGCGTCGGAGTAGACCAGGTCGTTGTTCCCCGTGGAGATCCGGTCGATCCACCACCCGCCGAAGCCGATCGTCCCCCCGTTCGCGTAGCAGTCGACGCTGTCACGGCCATCGAGGTGCGACCAGATCTTCAGGAAGTCATTGCGGCTCCCGTCACACTGGACGTGGTCGATGGCGAAGGCGTTGCCGGACGGCACGGCCACGGTGAGCGTGGCCGCCGCGGCGAAGGCCATCGCCATCGAGCTCACGACCTTCTTCGCTTTCGAGATCATGGATTCTCCCCAACCGGATGAAATTTCGAATCGGAGTCCGCTTCGCAACGAGTTTCGGTTGCGTCGTGCTCGATCAGTATCCAGACCGACTTTGTGAGGGTCAATCGAACAAACCCCGACCTTACTTGTTCTCAGTCATTTCCATCCGAACTTTCGGCGAGGCGTGGGGCGCGTTGTTCTGGTGTGCCGCGAGTGGTTCCGAGGCCGGGCGCACCGGCCGTCGACCGAGATCGCCCACCGGCTGCTCTGACGTGGGGTGATGGCCCGACCGCCGACCGCGCGCGACAGGTGCTGGGGGTACCTGGCCGGGAGAGGGGGGTGGGGCTGGCGAGTTCACGCATGACGTGTTCATGGCTGACAGGATCCGGCGCCAGCCCGACATTTCCCGGGCGACGGCCGCCGCGGCAACGGTGGAGCGTTTCTGGTGCGCCTCCAGGGGCGCCCGGCGTTGGTGGAGTCGGCGGTTGCCCCGCTCGGCACGCCGGCGGATCGGGGCGGGGGCCTGCTCCGGCCTGGCATGTGGGGCGACGCCGGGGCGACGGTAGGGCCTGCGGTGGGGCGGGCTTCCCCCGACGTGTGGGAGGTGCTGATTACCTGGTCAGGACGGGTGTGGGTGGTTCGATGGCCGCTGGTTCGGCCGTCGCCTGGTCGGCGCAGTGCTTGGCTTCGTGACCGGTGACTTGGCTGGTGACCTCGGCGGCAGCCGGGAGCGTACTCGCGGTCCGGGCCCACTCGGCGCGCCCAGCCACCTGCGTCTGCATCAACAAGCGCCGTGATCCCCCAACCCGCCGACCGGATCGCGAACCGCAGGCGTCGGCCTTCCATTCGACAAGTCCCTCCTGGGGGTGAACCCGGTTCGTGTCCGGTTCGATCCGAAACGGGCGGCCGGGGGCCCGGTGGGGGTGCGGAAGCAGGGATGTGCGTGCAGCATCGCTGCGTGTCGGCACGGGGCGCGTGCTGATTTCACCCTTGGTGAGAAGCCGCCTGCCGCAGATACCGTGTGCATTGTAACGATCACCAAAAGTGTTCGATCACTCCCGGACCGTCCGGCGCGAAGCCGTCGCCCGGCCGCTCGGGCCGGCGGCGCCCGCAGGTCGGCGAGCCCAGGCCAAAGCCATCCGGGCCCGCGCCGTAGGTGCGGGCGGCGGCGAAAGGGGTACCCGTGGCGATCCACATCGATGCGCTGCGCAAACTGCTGGACGCGACCGCGGGGCAGGAGGTGGAACTGCCGGTCGAAGCCCTCGGGTTCGGCGGCGACTCGATGCGGGCGCTCTTCCCCGGCGGGACGCTGCGCCTCGCCTGGGCTGAGGGGGACCCGCAGGTGCCGTGGGCGGCGGGGACGGCCACGGTGGCGTTCGCCGAGCAGCCGGTCGCAGTGCGGCTGGCGATCAGCCATGACGATTCCACTGCGACGGCGTTCACCATCGACGTGCGGGGTGACGGGCCCGGCGCACTGGCCCACCTGCTGGCCCGCGGACTGGGTCTCGACGTGCCGCCGTTGCCGGCGTTGCTGGTCGAGCGGGTCACGCTCACCGCGAACCCCGCCGGCGGCACAGTGACCGCCGACGGCCCACGCGGGCGCGTGCGCGCCATGACCGGCGCAGGGCGGGCGTTCCTGGCCGAAGCGGACGGCTGGCAGGTGATCTGCACGGACCATGCGCTGACGCACGATCAACTCGTCGAACTGGAAGCTGAGCCCGCCGCCGCGAGGCCCGGCCCGTTCCGGCGCGAGCTGCCCGCCGGTGCGTGGCTGCTGCTGCCGGGCACTGGGTCGCGGCCGGTTCCGCTGCGCCCGGCCCGGCCGCACCTGGTGGCCGACGGCTCGCGGGTGGACGGCCTGGGCCGGGCCCTGCCGGCCCGGACGGAGCGGGGGCGACGGCGGTTCGAGCGCCCGGTGCGGGCGATCGCCACCGCGACGGGCTTCGCGGTCCTGGCGGGCAGTGACGGCGAGCGCGGCAACGGGCGCTGGCAGCTGGAGATCAGCGACGATGAGGCCGTCATCAACATCGACTACGACTACGCGCCGCTGCGGGTGACCGGCGGTCTGGGCAGGCTGCCCGCCGAGGCGCCCTACCGGTCGATCGTCGGCGGCGTGCTGATGTTCTCCTTCGGCGGCGGTGACGCGGCGGGCGGTGGCACGCCGGGCCGGGGCGTGTACGGCACCGGCGCGGGCGCCTACGTGGTACCGGAGGCCGCCGGGGCCAAGCCCTCGTTCTTCGGCTACGCGGGCCTCGGCGCGGACCCCGGGTTCGGCATCCCGGCGATCCGGCTGAACGGGGTGGCCGCCGGGCTGGGCTGGAACAGCCGGATCCGGCTGCCCGAGGTCTCCGAGGTCGGTGACTTCCCGCTGCTGAAGGCTCTGGACGACCCGGGCGCGATCGGCGCCGAGCGCCAGGACCCGGTGGAGATCCTGCGCAACCTCACCACCGGCGACGACGCGTGGATCACCCCGGCCCAGGACGAACTGTGGCTGGCGGCGGGCCTGAAGTTCACCATCGCCGAGCTGGTCGAGGGCCGGGCGATGGCCGTCGTGCAGACCGGTTCGGAGCTGACCGTCGCGTTGCTCGGCACCGCCGCCGCCACGCTGCCCAAGAGCGGCTCGCGCACGTACGCGCGGATCGAGGCGGCGCTGCGGGCCGTCCTCAAACCCCGCCAGGGCGAACTCGAGTTCGATGCCGAGCTCACCCCCGCCTCGTTCGTGCTGGACCCCAACTGCCGCCTGCGCGGCGGGGTGGCGTTCCGCAGCTGGTTCGGGCCCAGCGCGCACGCGGGCGACTTCGTCTACACGGTGGGCGGCTACCACCCCAACTTCAAGGCCCCGGCCCGCTATCCGGTGGTGCCGCGGCTGGGCTTCGACTGGGACCTGACCGGCTCGGTCACCATCTCCGGCAGCGCCTACCTGGCGATCACCCCGGCCGCCGCGATGGCCGGCGGCGCGCTGGACGTGCGCTTCCACGATGGGGCGGTCCGGGCCTGGTGCACCGCGAAGGTCGACGCGCTGGTCCAGTGGAAGCCGTTCTACGTCGACGTGAGCCTGCGGGTGCGGATCGGCGTCTCGGCGACCGTGAAGATCGTCTTCGTGAAGGTGACCATCACCGTCGAGGTCGGCGTCTCGCTGGGCATCTGGGGGCCGCCCACCGGCGGACAGGCCAAGATCAAGCTCTGGTTCGTCTCCTTCACCATCGACTTCGGCAAGAGCCGCCAGAGCGCGGGCAACACGTTGGACTGGGCCGGGTTCACGGAGATGCTCCCGCCACCGCCCACCACCGTGCGCGTCACCCCCGGGATCGGGCTGCTGGTCGACCACCAGCCCGGCGCCGAGCGCAGCACCGAGGCCGCCTGGGAGGTCTCGGCCAACGGCTTCACCTTCGCCACCGACAGCGCCGTGCCGCTGAAGGAGATCTTCCTGGGCGCCTCCGGCACCCCCGCCGAAACCGGCCCGGCCCTGAACATCCGGCCGATGCGCAAGCAGAACCTGACCAGCAGCCAGCGCGTCACCCTCACCCATGACGGCTCGGCCGTCGACCCCGCCACCTGGTCGCACAGCCGCTGTCTGGCCGCCGTCCCGCGGGAGCTGTGGGGCACCTCGGCCCAGGGCACCCTGCCGGACGGCGAGCAGCAACTGGTCAAGGACCAGCTCACCGGCGTCAGCCTGAGCTCCCCAGCCAACCGGCACGGCACCTCCACCGGCTACATGGACGAGAAGGCACTGGCCTTCGACCCGATCTACCCCGACGGCAACCAGCCGCTGGACCCGGCGGCCGGGCCGGTGGGCGCCGTACCGCGGCGCCCCGGCGGCGTCATCGCCGCCATCGCCGACACCATCGCCGCCGGGGCCCAGACCACCGCCCGCACCCGGCTGGCCGACCAGCTCACCGCGCTCGGCCTGGACCTGGGCGCACTGGACAGCGACCTGTCCGGCTACGCCCACGCCGCCCGCACCGCGTTCACCGCCGAGCCCATGCTCGTCGCCACCAGCTGAGAGAGGGGATCCCACATGGCCACCGTCGCCCACCGCACCCGTTTCTTCGATCACCGCCTCCCCTCGCTCTACGCCGGCCGCTACGCCGCCACCGTGAGCGAGAGCATCGAGGGACTGACCACCGGCGACACGCTGCCCGAGCGCGTGCAGCGCTTCGACGTGCGCCAGCCGCGCTTCTCCATCGCCGCCTCCGAGGTCCAGGCCGCCTACCCCGTGCCGGGCGCGATCGGCACCTTCAGCCAGATCCTGCCGCACATCACCCTGGACGCACCCGCGCTGCCCTGGGCCCGCCCCCTGAAGGGCACCACCGAGGGCGTGCCGTGGGTGGCCCTGTTGCTCTTCGGCGAGGACGAGCTGCCGGGCGACCGCGAGGCGGTCGGCCAGGTCACCGTCAGCACCGTCACTCAGCTCCTCGACGGCCAGGCAGGAGAAGGCCGCCCCCCGGCCATCGACCGCGACCACATGCTGCCCGGCGAGGCCGAGGAGGCCTGCCGCAGCATCCTGGTACCGGCCGAGCTGTTCACGGCGATCCTCCCCGAGCCCGCCGAGCTGGCGCTGCTGGCGCACATCCGCGAGGGCGGCCCGCCGGACGCGGACCACCAGCGCGTCGCCGGCAGCGATCCGGAGCCACTGACGGAGGACCTCAACGCCGTCGTCGTCGCCAACCGCTTCCCACCGGCAGCGGGTGGCCAGCAGGTCGTCCACCTGGTCTCCCTGGAAGGCTTCGAACCGTACGTCACCGGTACCACCCCGCCCGCCGAGGGCCTGCGCCTGGTCTCCCTGCAGACCTGGTCGTTCGAGACCCTGCCGGACTCGGGGATCGGCTTCGGCGACGTCGTGGAGAACCTGGCCGCCGCCACCGACACCCTGCTGCGCCTGCCGATCGACCCCGGCAACGTGGACGGCGACGTGCCGCAGCGGCTGGCGAGCGGCGCCACCGCCCTGCCGCAGCGGCTGGAGTCCGGGGAGCGTACCTTCGCCTTCTACCGCGGCCCGCTCACCGCCACCCCCGCCCAGGAGCTGCCCGCCCCGGCACACCCGCGCCTGGAGTCGGCCGGCGAGGCCCTGATCTACCTCCAGCAGCACGGCGTCTTCGACACCGGCTACGCCTCCGCGTTCAGTCTCGGGCGCGCCCTCGCGCTGGCCGACGCGCCGTTCCGCAACCGTCTCCTGGAGTTCCGCAAGGCCGCCCGCCGGGCCGTGCGCCGTCTGGCCACCCGGCCCGAACTGGTCACCGCAGCGCGCAGCGTGCGCCAGGCGGCCGACCAGCTGAACGCCAACCCGCAACGCACGGCCTTCGACCGGCTGATCAGCACCACGCTGCCCGCCGCTCTGGCCCGCACCGGCGCCGAGCTGGCAGGCGCCGCCCACCGCCCGGCCCAGCGCACCGCCGCGGCGCTGCCGCTGGCGGTCGGCGACCTGCGCGCCCAACTCGCCTCCGAGCACGTGCGCGAGCTGCTCCAGGAGGCGACCGGCCCCGAACGGGAGCCGGTCGAGGAGTGGTTGACGGGGCTCTCCCGGCTGGGCATGGTCCCCTTCGACCACCTGGTGCCCGACCTGCGGATGCTCCCGCCGGAGAGCGTCCGGTTCGGCTACCTGGACGCGGGGTGGGTCCGCGCGGCCGTCGACGGAGCGCTGAGTGTGGGCGTCGGGCACGCGCTGGACGCCGACCTGAACGCGCTGGCGGCCACCGTGCCCGCGCCGTCCGCCTGCGCGGTGCTGATCCGCTCCGAGCTGATCCCCAACTGGCCGCGCACCATCATCACCGCCTTCGCCGGCGAGGACGTGGTCGACCCGGTGCACCGGCTGCGCTACGGCAACGACGTCCTGCTGCTGCTCTACCCGCAGGTCATCGATACCTTCACCCTCGCCGAACCGCCGCAGGGCCTGCACTTCGGCATCGGCGACGTGGGCACCATCGAACTGCGCCGACTGACCGGCGAGATCGGCGACCCCATGGGCGACTTCCCGCAGCCGCCCGGCTTCGCACGCTTCCTGCGCCCGGGCGGGCACGACGTCCTGGACGTCGCCGGCACGCTCGCCCCCGAGCTGGCCGCCGCCCACCAGCTGCCGAGCCTGTCCCCGGCCCAGTTCGCGCTCCAGATGATCAAGGCGCCGCAGCTGCAGACCTTCGTCCGGCCCTGACCCCACCGACACCGTCCCCGAAGAGGATCCCCATGCCCAACGACACCCTGGTGGTGCCGGTCGAGGTCGCGGCGTTCGCGGTCAACGCGCAGACCCGCGACACCGACGGCAGCTACGTCATGCAGCGCTGGATCGCCAACTACGTCCCGTTCGTCAACGACAACGCGGCACCCGAACCGAAGCCGTTCGCCGGCACCGAGATGTGGACCGGCGACGCCTCCCGGCTCGGCGTCTACCTGCAGTGGCAGCTGCCCGAGGCCCTCTGCCAGGGAAGGCAGGACGAGGACAGTGGCGAGATCGGCGACTTCCCGCTGGTCCCCAACCGCTGGCTCGTCGTGCGCCGCTCCACCACCGGCGTGCGCTCGTGGATCGTGCAGTCCGACCACCTCGACCTCAGGACCGGCACCGCCTCCTACCTGGACCCGGCCGCCACGACCGCGACCGCCACCAGGATCGGCCGCCGCGTCGAGCTGACCGCCGCCAACCCCTGGCGCGAACCCGCCGACACCCCGGACGCCTTCCTGACCGCCCTCGGCCCCGGGCTGCTCACCTTCTCCGTCTATCAGCCGTACAACACCAACGTCTTCTCCCTGCACGACACCCTGGAGGACATCACCGGCGACGACCGGCTCAGCTACTGGGTCGCCGGCTGGTACGCCGACCCGGACAGCGACATCCTGGTCGCCGACGGCAACGACCAACGGGACTTCGCCGAACTGCTCCACGACCTGGAATGGAGCCTGGCCCCCGGCCTGGGAAGCCCCCGCGGCTCGCTCTACACCGGCAGCGCGCTCGGCGTCGCCTGGCAGCCCGAGGGCGGCATCCCCGAGTCAGACTCCCCGCACGCCTCCTCCATCGCCGTCGCCATCGGCAACAGCGTGGGCGAGGCCGCGGCCGTCCTACAGGAGCAGACCGGCGGCCCCGGCGCGCTCAGCGCCGAGGACGCCCGCCGCTACGCCGCCTTCACCCTGGGCGTGCTGGAGGACTTCGAACGCCCGGACGGCGACCTGTTCCCCGGCCGCGCCGCCCACGACTCCGGCTTCGGCCCCGTCCCCGGAGGCCACACCTGGCGCGTGGTCGACCGCGACACCGAGGCCACCCGCGCCGCGCGCACCCCCGCCGAGCGCGCCGCCGACCGCCGGCTCGCCCAGGACGTCACCGCCGAACTCAACCGGGCCCAGCGCGAACTCGACGCACTGGAACGCGAGCTGTACGGCGCACAGCAACACCTCTACGTACTCTGGGCCCTGAGCCAGGAGCCGAAGCAGCCCGAGGTCTTCAGCTCCCCGGTCCGGCGCGAACTCGACCCCGACCGGGCCGGCGCCGCAGGCCGCACCAGGGCCCTGGCCGCCCAGGTGACCGCCGCCCGCGCACGACTGCCCTGGTCCACCCGCGAGGAGGAACTCGCAGCACAGGCCCGCGCGTACGCCGCCGAGCACGGCCTGCGCACCACCCAGGTACTCCAGCGGGTGCCCGCCGAACCGTTCGAACACAGCGCGGACCCCGTGCTGATGCTGCAGGGCGCCAAACTCAACGCCCCCATGACCCGCGGCTCGGCCCTGCCCTGCCGCGTCCAGGAACGCCTGATCACCCGCATCGGCTCGATCACGGCGGCGAGCGTGGCCGCCGACGTGGCCAAGGTGAACACCGCCGGCCTGCCGCCGCTGCTCCCCGCGCTGCTCAGCGAGTTCTTCATCCTCGAGACGGCCCGCAGGACCGGCGTCGGCCTGGACGACGCCGACGGCCGGCTGCCCGAGCACGGCACCGAGCCCTGGCGCCAGCCCTGGCAGCCGCTCTACCTGCTCTGGGAGGCCGAGTACACCGCCATCCCGTTCCATGAGGACGGCACCGAGTGCTGGACCTTCGACGGAAACCGCTACCGCTGGGACGGCGAAGGCACCCTGCCCGTGCCCAGGACGGTCAGCGGACGGCAGATCCTCACCCCCACCAGCGGCTACGACCAGGAAGGGCAGATCGAACACTACGCGGCCGGGCGCGCCGACCTGCCCGAGGACCTGATCCGCCGCCTGCGCCGCGAAAGCCGCGAACTGGACCAGCTCTCCCAGCGCCTGGACGGCCTGAGCACCGCCGTCGGCCAGCGCGTGGCGGGCGGCTCGGCCATCCCCACCGGCGAACTGGGCGACCTGATCGCGAGCGGCACCGGGCCGCTGCCCGACCCCGGCGGCCAGCCCGTCAACCCCTGGGACGACTGGGACGACGTCGTCGATCTCGTCGCGTTCCAGGAACTGCGCTGCGGGCACCTCATGTTCACCAAGTTGTCCGTGGTCGACCGGTTCGGCCGGGCCGTCAACCTGATCGACAATCCGCTGCACTTCGACCGGCTGATCAAGCCCGCCTCGATGACCCCGGACCACGCCGTCGGCGAGATCCAGACCGACCGCTACGCCGAGCTCGGCCCGCGCCTGCTGCAACCCGCCCGCCTGGGCTTCGACTTCCTCTCCTCGACGGGTGACGAGGACGTCGAACTCACCCCCGGCACCAACCCGGTCTGCGCCTGGCTGCTGCACAACCGCCTGGACCGCTCACTGGCCTGCTACGCCCCCGACGGCCAGGCGCTGGGCGATCTGCGTGCCGTGCTCGACCCGGACGGCCGGCGCATCGTCACTTGGACCGCGCTGCCGGGCTCACCCGTCCAGGCGCTCGACGAGCTCGCCGCGCTCTCGCCGCACGCCCACCACCTGCTCACCGCCATCGAGCGGCGCGGCCCGGATGTGCTGGACGCCGTGCGGGCCCAGCTCGACGACACCCTGGCCGCCATCGACCCCGAAGGTCCCGAGGACCAGAGCCTCGCCTTCCTGCTGGGTCGGCCCCTCGCCCTGGTCCGGGCCCGCCTGGACCTGCGGCTGTACGGGCCGGCGCGCACCGACGTCGCCTGGCGCAACGTCATCGCCCAGACGGAGCCGGAGATGCCCGGCTACCAGTGGACCGTGCGCCTGGGCGAGGCCCTGCAGACCGACGACGGCCTGATCGGCTACGTCCTCGACGAGGACTACGACCACCTGGAGACGGTGCTGGCCCCGCGCGGCGAGCACGGCGGCTACCTGCGACCCATCGAGAGCGGCCAGCGCCTCAAGCTCGCCTTCGAGGAGGACAGCTCCGCCACCGTCACGCTGCTGCTGGACCCGCGCGCGCCCGTGCACGCCACCACGGACATCCTGCCGGTCGGCTCGGTCCTGGTCCCGTCGCAGTTCACCGAGGCCGCGCTGGCCGCCATGGCCGTCAACTTCCGCACCGGCCCCCTGCTGATCGCCACCACCGAGCACGGCGCGGCCACCCTGCTGCAGCCCGCCACCGCTACCGGCAGCTGGTCCTGGACGGAGCGCACCGGGGCCGACTGGACCCGACTGCCCATCACCGTCCCCGACCCTGCCTCCCTGCCGATCGGCGAACACCCGCAGATCCGCACTGGGTTCCTGGTCCTGGAGGACGCCGCCCAGGCCACCCGCAGCACCGCCGGCAACGAACGAGGAGCCCGATGATGGCCACCATCCCGCTGATCACCACCACCGACCCCGACGCCAAGAACGGCATGGACGCCGCACCACCGCTCTACTTCGAACTCAACACCAACCCCGACCCGGTGCGCATCTCGCCCTCCAACAGTGACCCCGCACGGGCCGACTTCATCCTTGTGGGCAGCCGCCGCAGCACCCTCGCCATCGACTGTCGCAAGATCACCATCAACATCCCCACAGGGCCTAACTCCCCGGACCTCACCTCCGACCTGAACAGCGCGACCGCGCAGATCAGCCTCCCCGGCTGGACGGCGACCACCAACACCACCGCCAAGACCATCACCTTCACCCCCACCTCCGGCCACGCCACCATCGGCCGCGGCGATGGCGTGACTCTGCAGCTGATGGGCTTGCGGATCAACACCGTGGTCGGCAGCTCACCGCTGCGCATCGACGTCGAGTGGGCCGAGAGCGGAGACGACTACTGGAGCACCGACTCGCTGACGATCGACGTCGGCAAGTTCCCCGCCGACTTCGTGCTGCGCAACTTCATCTCCGAGCAGTTCGTCATCGAAAACGGCGGCAGCGTCAAGCTCAACTGGGAGGCCAGCGGCGCCTCCTCCCTCAAGCTGCTCTACGACGTCGCCGAGGTGAACGTCCTCAACCAAAGCACCTACACTGTCAACAACGTCCGCCACAGCACCGTCTTCTACCTGCGCGCCACCGTCCAGAGCGGCACCGACACCGTCGAGCGGATCCTCTCCGCCACCGTCACCGTCCGCATCCCCGACCTCGAAGTCGCCAACCTCGTCGTTAACGGCACGATCACCGCCAAGGAGGTGACCGTGCCCACCGGTCACCAGCTCGCGGTGAAGGGCGACATCACCTTCGAGGAGGCGACGATGGGAATCCTCGGGGGCCTCCAGATGCTCGAGGCCCCCTACGGCGCGATCAAGCGCTTCGAGGCGCCGACCGATGGCCTCCTCATGTTCACAGTCTTCAAGCAGCTCACCGACACCAGCTTTCCTTACGGCGAAATGAGCAGTGGCGGGTTGACCTTCGTCCTACGACCGGAGCCCGGCCACTCGTCCTATGCGATGCTGCCGGTCAGGAAGGGCGCGCTCTGCATGTACCGCTACGTCGGCGACAGCGCCGGGTCCTTGGTCACCGTGACGTGGGTCCCCTTCGGTCGCGGGGAGGTCACCGAGCTCTCCACGGCCGAACTCGAAACCAACCCGGCGGGGTTGACGGCACCCGAGGAGCCTTCCAGCAGCGACTGACCCGGCACCTGACCGGTCACCCGCCCGTCCCCGACGCAACCGACCCGAGTCGTGGGGGCGCCCCCCCCCCCCCGCCCCCCGGCCCCCCCCCCCCCCCCCCCCCCCCCCCCGGGGGGGGGGGGGGGGGGGGGGGGGGCGGCGGGGGAGGA